>JAIVHD010000295.1 GCA_020201235.1 Lysobacteraceae bacterium | reverse complement strand
GCCTGGTGCTGGCCGCCAAGGCACTGCGCCTGATCCTGATCCGGTCCGAGGATTATTACACCGCGCGTGAACCGGATTCCGGGGTCAAGGCGTCGGACCAAACGGACAAGCCTGAATGATGGCGCTGATCCAGAACCCGGCCTGGGTCCTGATTGTCGCGGGCCTGGTCCTGCCGTTCATCCCGACCCGGCTGCGCGGCATCGTGATGCTCGGCGCCCCGGTGCTGGCTGCGGCCTGGCTGCTGCAGTTCGATGTCCCGACCGTCGTGACCGCGAGCGTATTCGGCTTCGAGCTGGTGCCGATGCGCCTGGACGGGCTGTCGTGGGTGTTCGCGCTGATCTTTCTGCTGGCCTCGTTTCTGGCCGGGCTGTACCAACTGCAGGTCGACAGCCGCATGGAGCCGCCGGCATCGCTGGTCTACGCCGGCGCCGCGGTCGCCGCCGCGCTGGCTGGCGACCTGCTGACGCTGGTCGTCTACTGGGAACTCACCGCGCTGTCGTCGGTGCTGATCATCCTGGCAAATGGTCCTGGTACGTTCGCGGTGGCCCGCCGCTACCTGGTGGTCCAAGTGATCTCCGGGCTGCTGCTGATGACCGGCGCAATCGCCCATTTCCGCGCCACCGGCTCGCTGGCGTTCGACCATCTGGGCCTGGAAGCCGCCGGCGGCTGGCTGATCTTCGTGGGCTTCGGCATCAAGGCGGCCTTCCCGTTCCTGCACAACTGGCTTCAGGACGCCTACCCGGCCGCCAGCCCGTCAGGCACGGTAGTGCTTTCGGCTTTCACCACCAAGCTCGCGATCTACGCGCTGGCGCGCGGTTACGCCGGCACCGAGATCCTGATCCCGATCGGCGCGCTGATGACCGCGTTTCCGATCTTCTACGCGGTCATCGAGAACGACCTTCGGCGGGTACTCGCCTACAGCCTGAACAATCAACTAGGCTTCATGGTCGTCGGCATCGGCATCGGCACCGAGCTCGCGCTCAACGGTACGGCCGCTCACGCATTCACGCACATTCTCTATAAGGCGCTGCTGTTCATGTCCATGGGTGCGGTGCTGCTGCGCGCCGGCACCATCAAGGGCTCGGAGCTCGGCGGGCTGTACAAATCCATGCCATGGACGGCCGCGTTCTGCATCGTCGGAGCGGCCTCAATTTCAGCCTTTCCGCTGTTTTCTGGTTTTGTCAGCAAGTCGCTGATTCTCAGCTCAACGGCCTACCAGGGCGCGTGGTTCGTCTGGCTGGTGCTGGTATTCGCATCGGCCGGCGTCTTCCACCACTCCGGCATCAAGATTCCCTACTTCGCCTTCTTCGCCCACGATTCCGGCATCCGCTGCAAGGAAGCGCCCTGGAACATGCTGATCGCCATGGGCATCACCGCTGCACTATGCATCGGGATCGGCGTGTTCCCCGGTCTGCTCTACAGCCTGCTGCCCTACCCGGTCGATTACCAGCCCTACACCGGCGCGCACGTGCTGACCCAGATGCAGCTTTTGCTGTTCTCGGCGCTGGCCTTCACCGTGCTGATGCGCACCGGCATCTACCCGCCGGAGTTGCGCTCGGTGAATCTGGATTTCGACTGGCTGTACCGGCGGCCGATTCCGGCCCTGGCCATGCGCGCCCACCGGCTGCTTGCCAGGTTGCGCGCCACGGGTGGCGAATGGATGGACTGGTCGCTGCACCATCTCGGCTCGGGTCGTGTGCTGGCCGGCCTGGCGCGTACACGGCCTATTGGCTCGATGGGATTCTGGGCCGCAGCCGCACTGGCGGCCCTGCTGGGGTTTGGCCTGCTCTGAGCCCGGATTAACCACCACCCGATCTACTGCGGCGTCTCCAGGCCCCGGCGTCTACGGCGTTTTACCCGGTCGCGCATCTCCACCCGCGGTGATCGGTCCGCTACATCAGTGCGATTCCGATGCGCTCGGTGGCGAAAAGGCTCTTGATGAGGCTTGGAACCGCCTCGCGACGATCAGCTGGTGAATAATTCGGGCTGATCAAAAGCTGGCGGGGATCAATCCCGCCGGTCGCGCCGAACGACACGATATTCCACATGTCTCAGATCATCCGGCTCGGAAGGTTTCTTACGCCCCACCAGCCAGTTGCGAATGGTCAGACCAATCGCCCCCAGAATGGCCAGACCCGCCACCACGGCCAGGAAGATCAGGCCAATGAACATGCTGACCGCAAGGATTGCGATACCCAGCAGCGCCAGTCCGAAACGCGCCAGCGGGCTCTGCGGCACACGATAAAATGAATACTGGAAATTTCTCATCGTCTTAATGACCACTAATTCACCCGAACAGTTCCTGTTGTCATCCGCCGAGCTGGCCGAAGGCCAGTTTCGCGAAGCGCGGGCGCAACTGCACGGCAGGCCGTTGTGGCTTGTTATTACCCGCGATCAGGGTACGCCAAAAGGCTGGCTGAATGTCTGCCCTCACCAGGGCAGAAGCCTGAATTGGGCACCCGACCAGTTCATCAGTGACGATACCGGCAACCTTGTTTGCGCCGCGCACGGCGCGGTTTTCGAGGTCGGCACCGGTCACTGCGTCAGCGGTCCGTGCCTGGGCGCGGCCCTGAAGCCGATCAAGGTCGAAGATCGTGACGGACATCTCTTTTTTTGCCCCGATCCCTGAGACTACGCACGGTCTTCGCTGTCGCGCCATTGTGATCGCGGCAGGTCGGGCGTAAAGTGGCGGAAATCGCCAACAGGGAGACCATCATGAAAAAAATCCTGTATCGCGTTCTGGGCTCGATTCTGGTGTGCTGTGTGCTGACGGCCTGCGAGCCGACCCATACGCCGCCCGGCCAAAACGAAACCGCTTCCAATCCCGTACCGTCCGCACAAGCTGCCCCAGGGTTATTACTACGGCGAAGACCTTTCCCGGGTTTTGGAACAACCCGAATTTAAGCCGCAAATCCGGGAAGCCGCGGTCGGCGAACTCAATTTCACCCGCCTGCTCGACATGCAGATCGACGGATTCATCGAAGACGCCTTTGTCGCCGCCGCCATAGAGCGCCGGCGCCGCGATGCCGACCAAATCGTGACGATCGAGCCGACCATCCGCTCAGGTCCGGTCACGTTCATGTTCAGCCGCGCAAGCGTCGCACCGGAAATCGTCGAGCGCTTCGACCAGGCGCTGGTCGCGATGCAAAAATCCGGCAAGCACCGGCAACTGTTGGAACAATATCTGGAATAATCAGCAACCATTTAACAACTCGAGGTGCACCATGGGTATGGAAGTCGGTCTGTTTGGCCTGCTGTGGCTGGTTGTCCTGATCTGGGCCATCGTCAAGACCGCTCAGGCCAGAGTTGGGCCATTCGTCCGCTTTTTCTGGATCCTGATCCTGATCCTGTTCCCGATCGTCGGATTCTTGTTCTGGATCTTCCTTGGGCCTAAAGGATAACTTCGGCAAGTCCGGACAACTGTCAGAGGTTCGAACCCTCTCGGGCGCATCAATGAAAAGCCCCGCTGAAGCGGGGCCTTTTAATTGATTGGCGCGCCCGAGAGGATTGACGGCACCCGCTTGCGCGGCCTGGCCGCCGCTGCGCGCCGGTCGCTTCGCATCGAACTCGCGCCTTCGGCGCTCGGGTCGAACCGATTGTTTATTTGTCAGAGGCTCGAACCCTCTCGGGCGCATCAATGAAAAGCCCCGCTGAAGCGGGGCCTTTTAATTGATTGGCGCGCCCGAGAGGATTCGAACCTCTGACCCCTGCCTTCGGAGGGCAGTACTCTATCCAGCTGAGCTACGGGCGCGAAGCTCTGGATTATACCCGACTACCGCTGATTCCGGAGCGGAGCTTAACCCATCTGTTGCTTACATTTGCGGCGCGAGACCGTTGCACTGCCCGGTTTAGCAGCGTTTCCAGGGCGTGTGCTCAATTTTCCAATCCTCACATAGAGTGAGCTACGTTTCGGTCGGAAAATATCCGCGCATGCTCCGAAACACCACTCTCCGGGCTCTCGCACTCGAAAATTGATGCACCTGCTGGGTTAACTCTGCAGGACGATTGGCAACACGAGCACACAGACAATAGCTGCGGCTTGCTTTACCCCGATCCGGAGAAAACGATACGATCTCCTCGCCTAATCGCCTTGAGAACGAGATTCGAGGCACCGTTGCATTTCGGGTCGACGTGGAGTCGATTGAGGCGAACTATAAGTTGAGCCAAAATCGAAACGAGCATGATTATGCGCGCATTATTGATGAACTCGAAGCGTTGGGCGGGGGAAAAGAACTGGGAGTGGCAAGCGCTATGCAGCGCGTCGGGAAAACCGGAGACAAGCAGTCATGAAGCTGGGTTAGTGATCGTCGGGCATTGATTGGCCGCAATGAATACAGAGCTCACGGCTAACGGCTTTTCGGCTGTTACGCACTCGCCACAGCTCTTTTCAGCCCAAGCGTGGATAGAATACCAGAAAAGGCAAGACGGCAGAAAATGTGCCTGCGCTATTGATTCCTGACGGTGGCCTAATATGCGCTGATTGACACCTGGAGCACAAGTACAATGAACGAATTAGATTCAAAATCCGTTGAGATCCGATCGGCAGGTCCAGCCGATATCGATTTACTGCTTGATCTCATCCGTGAACTGGCCGTGTACGAGAGAGCGCCGGAACAGGCTGTTGCCACGCCAGAACTGCTGAACCAGGCACTGTTTGGGCACAAGCCGACGGCCGAGGCAGTGGTTGCCGAATGGCGCGGGCAGCCGGCCGGGTTTGCACTGTTTTTCCACAACTTTTCGACCTGGCTGGGCAAGCCGGGGCTTTATCTGGAAGACCTGTTCGTGCCTGAGCGCTTCCGCCGGCGCGGCATCGGCAAGGCCCTGCTGCTGCACCTGGCCGGCGTTGCGCGCGAGCGCGGCTGCGGGCGCATGGAATGGAGTGTGCTGGACTGGAACACACCAGCGATCGAGTTCTACGAGGCGCTGGGCGCGAAGCCGCAATCAGAGTGGACCGTGCACCGACTCGATGCCGATGCGCTGGAGGCGCTCGACCGCTGAGCCGTTCTTATTAACCAAACTGCGTCACGAGGTACGCCAGGTGCCGTGGCTGTGGCTTTTCGCGACGATATGCACCGGAAGCGTACTCGCCTGTCCGGTGAGGATGCGCGACCGAGCGAAGCGCCGCAGACGCGGGGCTTGGCGGTGCCACAGTAGGTGTGGTGGTGAATAAGTTGGGCTGAGCCCGTCATGATCGGGCGAAGGGCCGCGAATCCAGGCTCATCCCGCTGTATTCACTACTCCACCTACTGTGGCACTCCGAGGCCCGCACCGGGGCCGTTTCGAGCGAGCAAAGAATGCAGCGCCTGGCCTGTACAACGCGCTGATCGTCGAATCCTCGATCGCCGCCGGCGCGGCAGATAAGCGCTACCCGCATTGTCAAAAATAATTTTCCGCTGGATGGCACGAATGCTGCGAGCACTGCGTTTAATACTACGAACATTCAGCAATCATGGAACCAACCTGATGAAAAACCAATCTGTGAAAACGTTTCTACTCGCAACATTCATGCTGGTCGCCGTCGGCGTCGCCAACACAAGCGACGCCGTTGATGGCGTGTTTGAAATCAGTCAGGCCTGTGTCGGTCCTGGCTGTGTGTCGGGCGATCCCCCTGGCTTTCCGGTCCTCATCACCGAGTCGGGCAGCTATCGGTTAACCTCCAATCTTACTACTAACAGCTCCAATATCACCCTGATTAGAGTCACCGCTGACAATGTCAGCATTGATTTGAATGGTTTCAGCTTGCTGGGACCAAATGCTGGAGCTGGAACAGGCGATGGTATCGATGCGGGCGGTAGAAATCATATTAACATCCGTAATGGCAGCATAAAAGGAATGGGTGGCGCTGGTGTTGCCATTGGTGGCGCTTCGTACTTGGAAGATCTTGTGGTGGCACAGAATCGCAGCGGCGGCATTGACGCCAGTTCTTCGTTCGGATCGTTATTTTATCGGCTTGTGGTGTGGGGCAACACGGGCAATCCAGGTGTGAATATGCCGGGATTTGCCATCAATTACATAATGGACAGTACCGTCACGAGCAATAATAGCGGAGGTGTGGTCGGTGGTTTCTGTAGCAACGTACTTATGTCATCTAATAGTTCCAACTCGTGTACTGCTATTGCACCAAATCGATGCACTACACCCAGCCAATGCGATTGAGGCGACATCATGTATTACTTATTCCCATATCGCAAACCCCGACAAGCCTACCGGCTCAAAAGGTCACTCGTAGCCAGTGGCAATCACGCTATTTATGACAGACCCTGGCTTGTCGCCGTCCTGCTGTGGCTGCTGATGCTGCCCTCGCTGCAGGCGCAGCAGCTAGAGGCGCTGTGGCTTTCGCCCGATGTTACAACTGAAGTAACGCTGACCGATGGCAGTACGGCCCCTGTCTCTGATTCTACGATTTCATGCGCTCCGGTGAGATTCGCGCCACTGATGGAACGCTTTTGTTCGATCCGGTAACTGCCGGTTTACCCGCCAATACCAATATCGATGCAGTTTCTACGGATCCAGCGACGGGCGATCTGTTGTTTTCGATAGAGCAGTTTACCAACAATGTGCCTGGTCTGATCTATGTCGTCCCCGCTGACGTTATCCGATGGGATGGCAGCGGTCTCAGCCTGTTTTTTGATGGGGCAGTCTTCCCCAGATCCACCAACTTGGATGCCCTGCATGTGCTCAATGACGGCGACATTCTGATGAGCTTCGATACCGATGTCACATTACCCGGCTTCCTGGCCGGTACAGGTGGTGCCAGAGACGACGACATTATTCGCTTTAATCCCGGCACCGATATCTTCAGCTTCGAGGCTACTTTTGCCGATATGAATCCTGATTTAATTGCTGCGGATACCGATGCTCTATTTGCTATTGAGGCCCCCACCGGCTTTACCATCGGCGGTAATGTCAGCGGGCTGGCAGGCAACGGGCTGGTGCTGCGCAACAACGGCAGCGATAATCTGGCCATCAGCGGGAACGGAAGCTTTACTTTCACTACACCCGTTCCCGACGGTGACATGTACGACGTTACCGTCGCCAGCCAGCCTACCGGTCCGGTGCAGAACTGCAGCGTTAGTAATGGTTCCGGCACCGTCAGCGGTGCCAATGTGACCAATGTCCAGGTCACCTGTGTCACTGGCGGCCAGGTGCAGTTTGCCAGCCCGGTGGCAGAAGTGATGGAGAATGCAGGCGCGGTCACGCTGACGGTCAATCGTGTCGGCGGCAGCGATGGCGCTACCAGCTTCCGCGTTCAGACCGCGTCCGGCAGCGCGACCTCGGGCAGTGATTTCACCGCTGTCAATCAGGTGCTGAACTGGGCTACCGGTGACAGCAGCAGCCGCAGCGTCAATATCACCATCATCAACGACTCGGCGATGGAAGCGGCCAGCGAGCACTTCAGCGTGACGCTGAGCAAAGAGTCCGGCAGCGCCACGCCGGGCACATCGACGTTGGCGACGGTGACCATTTTCGATAATGAAACGGTGCTGTTTGCAGATGGCTTTGAGGGCGGGCCGTGAAGCCTGATCAGTAACCGACCTTCCATGACTCTTTTTCTTTAAACGCTGGTCTTGTCCAAGGCCGACCATGCAGTCGACGACGTGTTTGAAATCAACCTATACTGTACTTGATTAGGCTGTGCCGGTGATGCCACCGGCAACGGAATTGATGTCGCGGTGGCCGAATACATGGTCTTAGCTTTTAAATTCCGATTAAACGCTCGGGGACCGGTGCTGGTGCGGTACATCTGCGATACGCCGCCAACGCTGTGGGACCAGTTCGACTGGGACGAGGAGAACTGGAACTGACCTGCCTGTTAGCGGGCGGATAGCCGCGACCGGAAGTCGCGGAATGCGGCGACGAGTGAATGGTTGTCGGGCAGGCTTAGCGGCTCGATCCGGGCGGCGGCCGAATCCAGTAAGTGATTCACTTCACGTGGGTTGCCTGCCCCTGCGCCCCAGCAGTCGGGCCCGGAGCATTTCGAGTTCAGCGGTTTCGATCGTCCGCCCAGGCGCCCGGGCATGTTCTTCAATCACGATCATCGGCACCAGCGCCGGGTCCGGGGTGGCGGCGGGGCCACAAGTTGCAGCGGCGAGTGACCAGCGATGAGGCAGCGGACATTTCGGCGCTGCCAGGCACTGGCCTCACCGGCTGAACGCATTTTGGCTCTGACCATCTCGCTGCTACTGTCGGCCACGATCTGGGCGCAGGACTTCTCCATTGACTGGCACACCATCGACGGCGGCGGCGAAGTGCTGTCGGAAACCAGTGACCAGCAATGGCAGCTCTCGGGCACCCTGGGCCAGTGGGACAGCACCGCATCGCTGGCGCTTTCCGGTGCCGGCTGGACGCTTAGCGGTGGCTTCTGGCCGGTGACCGTGGAGCAGACCGACCGGCTGTTTCGCGATGGTTTTGAGGACTGAGCATGTAGGCCGGATAAGCAAAAGTGCCTGTCTGTACGCCTGTCCGCGTTGCGTCCGCTGCGGCAGGCAGACACATGTACCGTGTGCACAACATTAATGGCTATCAGCCGCAATAAGGCCTGGGCCGGGTTCTCGTCAACTTGGGCTCACCTTCAAGTGACCGTGATTTCCATTGACGCTTGACGTACAATGTCAATGTCGATTCTATTGGAATCACATGATCCTGGGCTATCGAGACAAAAAAACAGAGCAGTTCGCGAAGGGGGATTTCGTCAAAGCTTTTCAAGGTTTTGAAGATCAGGCCGCCCGGCGGCTGTCGATCCTGAACGCGGCGCTCTCGCTGGATATGCTGCGTGCACTGCCGGGAAACCGGCTGGAAGCGCCCAACTCGGCTTATTCACCATCTGTCCTACTGCGACGCCGCCAGGCGCCGCATCTGGGGCGTTTCGCTCGGTCGAGAAACGCCCCATCTACGGTACCTGACAGCGTCTCGCTACGGACGGATGGTGAATAAGCCGAGCTCAAAGGAGATCGTATCGGACAGTATTCCATTCGCATCAACCAGCAATGGCGAATCTGCTTCGAGTGGCCGGACGGTCAAACCGGACCGGGCAATGTTGAAATCGTTAACTATCACTGAGGTAGGTAGGAGAACAGACCATGTTTATGAGAGCCGTACACCCCGGCGAAGTCCTGAAGGGAGAGTTGGAAGAACTGAACGTGACGCCAACGGAGTTTGCGCGCCAGATCGACGTGCCGCCGAACCGAGTCAGCCAGATCATCGCGGGCAAGCGCAGCGTGACCGGCGACACTGCGTTGCGCTTCGGGCACTGGTTCGGCACCGATCCGCAGTTCTGGCTCAATCTGCAAAGCGCCTATGAAATCCGCATTGCCGTGGAAAAGGTTGGGCAGGAAATCGCGCGGCTACCGGCGCGAACCGGAACCACGCGATCGAACGCGCCGAACATCGCGTGATCCGACCTCACACGCCCAGGGTTTCGGGGCCGGACCCGCGTAACGCAATGATTAAAAAAGAAACAATGGAAAAATAACGGCTCAATTGACGCTTAAAAGCTTCATTTCGGCAGCCGCAATCGCATTTCAAAGAAGGAAGGGATGCTGCGGGCGAATCGTTTCTTTCTGCTCGGAAAACGGTACGGCTGCGTATCACCGCGAGATTGTGCAAGACGGCGATCGCCATCGGTTGCGCGAAGCCGCGTCGAGTTACACCCGCCATTTCGATGTGGAAATGGCCGCTTTAAGCGGCTGATAACATGGTTTATCCGGATGAATTGGACTGGGTTTCAACAAGTTATGCCGGCCCGACCCCAGACATCCGGATAAGGCCCTCAACCTTGCTTGAGCGCGCTCAATGGCAGAAACATCACTACCGGCGCGGGATGCGGTAGCAGCGCTCCACCTTCAACTTCGAGCGCTATAAACCCATGGCGCTCGTAAAAGCCGACCGCATCGGGTTTGGCATCGAGGAGCACGCCGACACAACCGTATTCGGCATGCATACGCAAAGCGATCTGCAGAGCGTACTTGAGCAGCAGTCCGCCGATGCCTTTCTTGCGTGCGCGCCGGTCTACAGCCAGCCGCGCGATTCTGAGGATGGGTAACGGATAGGACGGCAAGCGCCGGCGCAGCGAGGAGTGCAATCGCTCCGTCTCGATGTGGCCGGCGCAGATTGTGGCATAGCCGAGGATGCGCCCGCCTTCGACGGCGACATGGGTGACGCCGATATGGTGGCGGAACTGGTTTTGGCCGGCGTAGCGGCGAAAGAATTCATCGAGCGGTGGAACGCCGGAATCGAAGCCGTCGCGCTCGTCTTCCGGCGCCAGCGGCCGGATTTCAACCCTCACGCATCAACTCGTCGAGGGCCTTCGATTTCGGCGGCGTTTCAATCAAGTCGGCAATGCGTTTCATCGCCGCGGGGCTGACGCGCACGACGGGCGGGACCATGGCGCTTTCGGGCAGCTCGGCGAGCGCCGTCAAGTGATGCCTGAGCGCGGTCTCGATCAGAAAACCCTTCTTGACGCCGCGCCGGCGCGAGAACTGGTCGAGCAGGGTTTTGGTTTCGGAAGAAACCGTTGCGGAGATCTGGGTGGTCATGGACATATGATTCTCTACAATTTTGTAATAATCCTTAGTTTACCTTACAGAAATGCGAAATTCAATCCGAACACAGGCCCCAACGCGACCCTGGGCTGAGGAAGGAAGCCCATCGCTGCTCTCGGGCAACTCAACGCGCCATGGCGTCGCTGCGCGACTGTTGATCCGCCGGCCCCGGGGCTGTGCCGGGGTGACCGGCGGCGCCGTGTACGACGCCCTGATCGTCGAATCCGCGCTCGCCGCCGGCGCCGATGAAATCGTCACCTGGAACGTCAACCACTTCCAGCGTGCCGCAGCCGACCGACTGAAGGTCCGCCCGCCGAACTGATCCGAGCATCACGCGGCAGGTACGCCGCCGACCAGCGTTTAGCATCCCCGCAGGATGAAGCGCCACCGTTCCATGGCACGTTTCGGCGTCGAACTACGTTAAATATGTAAACCCCCGAAGTTGCAGTGCACCGTGCTACTGGAAGCCCGGGGAATAGCGATTCTGGTTAGATGCTATGCAATGTCGGCTTATAGCACCGGTCCAGGAGCGAAGCGGGGTGATCACCCATCATGGAGCGTGTGCCAATGCTTAGAATCATTGCTTTTTGAATAATCGCGCTGGCTGGCCTGGTGCCGCCCGGCGTTGCTTTCGCCCAAGACACCACGATTACCTACCAGGGCCAGCTTCGCCAGACCGGCCAGCCGTTTACCGGCATGGCTGATCTGGAGTTCCGGCTGTTCGACGCGCTCAGCGGCGGCAGCCAGGTCGGCGACACCCAGATCCGGCCCGACTGGCCGGTCGAGGACGGGCTGTTTCAGGTCGAGCTGGATTTTGGCCTGGCCGCGTTTACCGACCAGCTGCGTTATCTGGAAGTGCGCGTTGATGGCAGTCCATTGAATCCGCGCCAGGCTATCCGGCCGAGCCCGATGGCGTTGTTTGCACTCGGCGGTAACGAAGGCCCGCCCGGGCCGGCAGGGTCTGTGGGTCCCGCCGGCCCGCAGGGTGATCCAGGGCCGGAAGGACCGGCTGGGCCGATTGGGCCGGCAGGACCGCAAGGTGATCCCGGGCCCGCCGGCCCGCAGGGAGATCCGGGCCCGGTCGGGCCCGCAGGACCCCAGGGACCGGAAGGCCCGGAAGGCGCCTCACCGTTCATACTCGATGCCGCAACCGGCGCGATCGAGTATCAGTTCGCCAATACGGCGATTCGGTTCGAACCCGGCGGTTCATCATTTCCGGACGCAGCGCGAATTACCCTGGGCAGTACCTTCAACAACGCATCAGCCCTGGGTGCAGTGGTTTCCGGCGGCGGTGGTAACGGTGCAGCAAATCTTGCCAGCGGTGAATTCAGCGCAATCGGCGGCGGCTTGTCAAATACATCCAGCGGTAATCAGAGTACGGTAGGCGGCGGCCGGGATAACGCCGCAAGTGGTTTCTTGAGCGCGACCGGCGGCGGTGATGCAAACGCGGCGCTCGGCGATGTCAGTGCAGTCAGCGGCGGCTCCAGCAACGTGGCCAGCGGACTCAGAAGCTCCATTGGCGGCGGCAATGAAAACACCGCAAGCGGAAGCGCCAGCAGGGTCGGTGGTGGTGTTCTGAATTGTGCGGGCGGTTGGCAATCCTGGGCGGGTGGAACCAGGGCAAAGGTCAGGCCGGGAACCTTGTCAGGGGTGCCTGGCAGCGCCTGCAATGGTATTGATGCTTCTTAATTCGATGGCGACAGAGGAACGTTTGTCTGGGCCGACAGCGAGGATGCCGACTTCGTGTCCACCGGCGATAATCAGTTCCTGGTGCGGGCTGATGGCGGCTTTGGCTTCAATACCAATACGGTACAGACCGGCATCGAAGCGGTGTTCCAGGGTCGCACAGGGCCGAACCCGAACGTTGATATTTACCTGCGCCCGGCCGCACACCCGCGCGGAATCAATCTGGCGATGATACCTACCAGCGGGGCCGCTGCATTCCGTATCGCCCAGTTCAATGGCAGTAATTTCACTGACCGCCTGTTCCTGCAGTCCAACGGTGATTTTCTGGTCACGGCCAATGCCTTCAAACCCGGCGGTGGCTCCTGGGCCAGTTCATCCGATGCGCGGTTGAAGAAGAATATCGAACCGCTGCGCGGCGCGTTGCCACGGCTGCTTCAGCTCGCCGGTGTCACCTTTGAGTAC
>JAIVHD010000072.1 GCA_020201235.1 Lysobacteraceae bacterium | reverse complement strand
CCCTTGCTACTCGACGATACACATTCAGGCGCGTGATACGGGCACCTCGCGCGCCGAGCTGCTGGCCGAGCAGTGCACGGCCACCCGGCGCACCAGCGATGGCGATCGCCAGACCGCCCACCGATTCAAGCCCGGGTAATCGAAGCAAATCCTCACTGGTCGCGCCACTGACGGGAACATCGACGTGCAGGCCGGCAGCTTGAAGAACCCCGGCAGTACCCTCTCCGGGTGCCAGCAGGGCGGTGCCGGCAAGCCTGGCCGCCGAGACGGCTTCCAGCAAAATACGCGCCGCCATCGGACTGGTCACAATCAGGCGATCAAAACCCGATCCGGAGAGGAAGTCACGCCGGACCCGATCCGGGTCAGCCGAATCGAGTCGAAATGCCGGACAATGAATCGGGCGACAGCCGCGGCGTTCGACTGCCGTGAGCAAGGCCGCGTGATCCGGCTCGGGCCGGGTAACGACAACATCCAGCGCGCCGGTCACGAGCGACCGCCAAGCCATGCTTTCAAGCCTGTGTTGTCCATCCGTCTCGGCGTGATCCTGTCATCCGTTGACGAAACAATTAAAAAAGCCCGCTGCGGCTGCAGCGGGCTTCGGGATAGGATCCGGGTGTCTGACGTAACCAACCAACGTGCAGGGGGCTTGCGTGTTGGCGTTGGCAGTAGGGGGACGCACATCGATCAGAAACGTCGTGGATGACACCCGGAAATCAAACTGGTTTGCCGATTCCCCTACTCTGTAACCGAATTGTGACACAACTACGATCGGTTTGTCCAGCAAAAATTTCATTTTTTTTCAAGAAAACCGACATTGCACTGGTTGTGACTACGGTGATGGAAAAAGATTCAAACGCTCGAGAATTTTTTTTCCGCCATTGGCCAGCAGTTGTGCGGCGGCGCTGCGACCCAGCATCACGGCATCCGCGCTTTTGCCGGATACCCGGGCATCGATCAATTGACCACCGAGCCCTCCCAGGCGAGCGTGCAAATCAAGCCGCGAGCCGCGCACATCAGCGTATGCGGCCAGCGGCATGCGGCAGTCGCCACCCAGGGCCTCGACCACGGCCCGTTCGCACCGCGCCTGAAGGGCAGTCATTGGGCAATTTAATCCGGCAAGCTGATCAATAACGCGGCGATCGTCGAGCCGGCACTGGATTGCGATAATGCCTTGCCCCGGTGCCGGAAGCCAGTGCTCGACTGACAAGGCAATCGCGCCTTCAGGCACGATCCCAAGCCTGTTCAAGCCGGCAGCTGCGAGAACCGTAGCGGCAACGCGGCCCTGCTGGACCGCAGCAATGCGCGTCTCAACATTGCCGCGTAGCGCGATCACTTCGATATCCGGCCGGATGGCATGCAACTGGCTGATTCGGCGAAGACTGGAACTGCCTACCACACGGCCTGCGGGCAAATCAGCCGGTCCGACAGCGTCGCGGGAAATCCACAGATCACCGGCATCGGCCCGCGCCAGAAACGCTCCCAGGATCAGGCCGTCGGGCTGTTCGGCCGGAACATCCTTGAGCGAATGAACCGCAATATCAGCACGGTCTTCAAGCAGCGCGACTTCCAGCTCTTTCAAAAACAGGCCCTTGCCACCGATTTCAGCCAGCGAGCGATCGAGCACTTCATCGCCGCGGGTGCTCATCGGCAGCAGCTCGACCTCGATCCCGGGAACCTGTTGACGAAGCTGATCGGCCACGCAATTGGACTGCCACAGCGCAAGGCGGCTTTTTCGGGTTGCGATTCGTATGGGTTTCATGAATTGCTTGTGCGCCGGTCGTTTTGGATGAGTTGTTTGATTTGCGCCCGATTGCGACGCGAGACTTCCGGCCGAAGTTCGATACCCATGAGTTGCACCCGTTCGACGCCATCAGAATCGGTCAGCAGGGCACGCACATGTCGCGAAGAGACCAGCGCGTTGCGGTGAATCCGTATAAACCGGCCGTCAAACTGGGCTTCGAGCGCCATCAAAGAGTCGTCAATCAGGCCGCATCCGGCAACCGAATGCACCATGGTGCACTTATCTTCGCTGGTAAAAGCCCGAATCTCATCAATCGGGAACCGGATCAGGCGCTCACCCAGACGCGCCGATACGCTGACCGGACCGCCAGGCTCGATTCGTTTAAGGGCCTCGATCAGGCGCGCGCGGCGCACCGGTTTGACAAGGTAGTCGATCGCGGCCAGCGCGAACGCCTCTACGGCATATTCCTCGTGCGCGGTCACGAAAATGATTGCCGGGGCCGGCTGCTGGCGGGCGAGCTCGCGGGCCAGTTCCAACCCGTTCAAGCCGGGCATCCCGATATCCAGCAAAACCACGTCCGGGCGCAGTTCAGCGCAGCGTCCGACCACCCGATCGGCTCGCAATTCGCAGCCGGCCACCCGACACCCATCGATCGAGGCCAGCATTGAACTCAAGCGCTCGATCGCCGGCGGCTCATCATCGACGATCAACACACGCATCGTCGATGTCAGGCCCCGGTCACACTGAAACGATCTTCAATCCAGCGGTCCATGGCCAGAATTTCCTCCGGATTAACCGCATGCTGCATGTTCCACTCGCTCCACTCGACCGGCACATTGGCGCGCGCCAGCAGTTCGGCGGACTGTCTTCCCAACTGAATCGGAACGATCGGATCGCGCGAACCGTGCGCCATAAAAACCGGCGTTGTCGCGCCCGCTTCAGTCAGCCATGAATCCATGCCGTCGGCCTGCAGCAGGTAACAGGACAGCGCGATGACGCCGCCCAATCCGGTCTGCTGGGCCAGACCCAGCCGGAGTGCAATTGCGCCGCCTTGCGAAAAGCCGGCCAGCAGCAGGCGTTCGGGACGAATACCGCGCTCGAGTTCACGCTGCACCAGTTTTTGCACTTCATCAAGCGACTGCCGGATGCCGGCCGCGTCCTGGTCGCGTGAAATCTCAAACCCCAGGATGTCGTACCAGGCGCGCATGGACATGCCGTTGTTAACCGTTACGGCGCGCACCGGCGCATGCGGAAACACAAAGCGCACCGCGCGCGATTGCGCTGAGCGGAGCTGCGGTACAATCGGCGCGAAGTCGTTGCCGTCGGCACCCAGGCCGTGTAGCCAGATAATGGCGTACTCCGGCGATGGGCCGGTCTCGGTCACGACGCAGTCGAGCAACTCTGTCTGGATATCATTCATGCACGCAATTCTACCCGCGCCACGACGACCTCTGGTTCCGATGTTGGCAATCCTGTTTGTGCTGGGCCCGTTCGCGCTCGGCGGCTGTGGCCTGAAAGGCGATCTTTACCTGCCCGAGCAAGGCCCGCCATCGGCACAGCCTACTGACGACAGCGAAGACGTACCGCAGCAAGACAAGCCCGAGGATGACCCAAGCGATGGCCGATAACGATGCACTGGCCCGGGTCCCGGAACCCGAACTGATGGACAGCCACGAACAGGTCGCGGCCTACGCCGCGGCCGATTTCTCCGAGTCCAACCAGTTCTTCGCCGACTACCTGATCGAGCACTTCGAGCCGCGACCGCGCAGCGGGCGCCTGATCGATCTGGGTTGCGGGCCGGGCGACATCTGCATCCGGCTGGCCGGCCTGCTGCCAGGCTGGTCGATTACGGGCCTGGACGCGGGCACCAACATGCTTGCGCGCGCCCGCCGGGAGTTGGCCGAGCGCGGCCCGGATTTACCCATCGGCAAGCAAATCGACTTTCGCCTGGCCCACCTGCCCGACCCTTCGCTGAAGCGTCATGACTGGCAGTGCGTGGTCTCCAACAGCCTGCTTCATCACCTGCCCGATCCGAACGTGCTTTGGCAGAGCATTGCCGAATTGGCCGAAAAAGGCGCGTGGGTTCAGGTCATGGACCTGATTCGTCCAGCCGGTGCCGGCCGGGTCGACGAGCTGGTCCAGCGCTATGCCGGCCGCGAGGCCGATGTGCTGAAAGCCGACTTCGGCAACAGCCTGCGCGCGGCGTGGCGGGTCGACGAAGTTCGCGCCCAGCTCCGAAACGCCGGTCTCGCACTGACATGCCGGCCGGTCTCTGATCGACACTGGATGGTCAGCGGCTTCGCCTGATCGGGGACCAGCATGCTGCCAAAAGGAACCCACTTTTACAAGCTCGAAGCGCTGGGCAACGATTTTGTTTTAATCGATGCACGCAGCACCCCGATTGAACTCTGCCGGCAAGCGGTGGTTGAGCTGGCCGACCGTCGAACCGGCATCGGCTTCGACCAGCTCCTGGTGCTGCGCGATCCGAGTGACCCAAAGCGCGTCGCGCAGGTCGATATTCACAATGCCGACGGTACGTCCGCCGAACAGTGCGGCAACGGCATGCGCGCGATCGCAGCATGGCTCGAGTATCTGGGCGAACTCGGCCCGTGCGCCAGCCTGGCGACAGCCGCCGGGCGGGTTGACCTGAACTGCGTATCGGACGGCACCTTCAGCACCGACCTACCCGGACCGCATACGCTGGAAACCAGCGAGATCAGCCAAACGCCGCCGCCTGTGCCGGCCCGAGCGGCCGGCTGGGACCTGATTTCGACCGGAAACCCGCACCTGGTGCTGCTGTGGCCCGAGCCGCCCGGAGCCGACGATCTGGACCAGGTCGCCAGAGCCTTCGCCGCGTGCGCCGACTGGCACAACC
>JAIVHD010000294.1 GCA_020201235.1 Lysobacteraceae bacterium | reverse complement strand
AAGCAGGTAGTCGGTCTGGCGGTCAATCGATCGAAATCGGCTCATATCATCAAGCGCTTTAGAGGGGGCTCAATTTTAGCCCAGGAGGGCACGAAAGTCCGACAGGCTGCTAGGAGCCTGTCGTGCAGCACCGGATAAAGTAGAGGACAGGCTCACGCCTGCCCAGCCTCATCAAACTGTACATGCGGTTTTCCCGCACACGGCTTTCCGATGTTCTTCACGCCAAGGCACGCGCCGCATTCCGGCTTGGCCTTGGCATAGAGCGTCCTCTTGAGGTGGTTAGCTGACTGGCGCGCTCAACCCGCTTTACCCCAACCACCTACTGTGGCATCGACAGGCCGCGCGTCTGCGGTACTTGGCGGCACCTCGCGACGGAGGGTTGGTGAATGAGGCGGGTTCAGGCCATCACCGATCTCGAGCGAGCCCATTCCCGTAGTTGTTCGATCGGCTCGCGCATGACGACCGACAGCGGTCGGGTGGCGCGTATTTCATCCAGAATGTGCGCGTTGCCCAGACGCTTGCCTTCGGCGTGGGCAACGTACAGACCCGAAACGACGGCGTGCTCCAGCTCGGCACCGGAAAAGCCATCGCTATGGCGGGCCAGGGCCTCGAGGTCGTAGAGTTCGGGCTTTAAGTCGCGTCGCGCGAGGTGCACGCGCAGGATATCGGCCCGTTCGGATGCGTTCGGCAGGTCGACGAAAAAGATTTCGTCGAAGCGGCCCTTGCGCACCAGTTCCGGAGGCAGTGCGCTGATGTCGTTGGCCGTCGCGACAACGAAAACGCGAGCCTTGCGCTCGGCCATCCAGGTCAGCAGCGTCGCGAGCATGCGGCGCGATGTGCCGCCGTCGTTGTCGCCGGTTGCCAGGCCTTTTTCGATTTCGTCGATCCATAGCACACACGGTGCCATGCGCTCGGCGCTTTTCAGCGATTCGCGCAGGTTGCGTTCGCTCTCGCCGTGAAAGCGGTTGTATAGTGCGCCGCAATCGAGGTGCAGCAGCGCGACTTTGAACAGCCCGGCGACGGCACGCGCGGCCAGCGATTTGCCGCATCCCTGTACGCCGAGCAGCAGCAGGCCTTTGGGCCTATCCAGACCGGGCGGCGGTTCGGCTGCGCGAAACACCTCGGCGCGAAGGCCCAGCCAGCGCTTGAGCCGGGGCATGCCGCTGACGCTCGAAAAGTCTCGCGTTTCCAGCTCAAAGCCGAGCACGCCGCCTGGGTCAAGCAACTCAAATTTAGCCTTAATGAGCGCGGGCAGGTCGGACGCGTCTAGAACACCATCGTCGTAGATCGCGTTGCGCGCCAGCCGCCGGGCATCCTTCATGATGAGCCCGGAGAGGTTATCGACCAGCAGCGTGAGCGTTGCCGGGTCGATGCGGGCGGAGTCGCGACCGTTGCTCCAGCGCCCGGCTTCTTCCCAAACCATGGCCTCAAGCTCGGCCACCGATGGGCTGCTCAACTGAAAGCGCAGCGCTTTGGCGCGCAGGCTTTCTGGCAACTCGAATCGTGCCCCGGTCAGCACCACGGTGCTGCCCGGTGTCGGGCCGTGGCGTGAAATTTCGCGCAGCAGCCGAACTGCGACCGGGTCATCCAGCCAGGGCTGAAAATCGGTCAGCACGAAGATGCCGGAATCATTGCGCTGGTCGATATGGCGAAGGAGTTCCAGCGGCTGGTCGAATGTCCCGTCCAGCCCGCTTTCGCGGTCCTGGCGTTTGAGGCCGCGCGCGGCGCTCCAGACGAACAGCGGGCGCAGGGTTTCACGACCAACATGGCGCAACAGCTCGATCGCTCGCGGCTCGTCGCGCGATTCAATCACGATCAGGCCGGCTCCGGCGCGCACGTGCACGGCGAGTTCGTGTTTCTGGGCATCTTGTGGGTCGAAGCCCGGCGGGTCAAATCGGCCCGGTTCGTTCATGCCGCGCGCACCTGGCGGCGCGCCCGGTCGAGGCTTTGAGGGTCGGTCCGTTGACGGTCGGTGCATTCGGGTTCGAGCCGCTCAAGACACTGGAAGTAGTCGCGTGCGGCATCGATTTGCGCATCGGCCTCGCCGACCCGATTGACGACGGTTAGAAATCGATCGGCGTCATCGTGGGCACGCGCATACCAGGCCAGGTGCTTGCGCGCGATGCGCACGCCCCGAACGGGGCCATAAAACGCATGCAGGGCGTGCAGATGCCCGATCAGAATGTCGCCGATTATCGATGGCGGCGGTTCCGGCAGGGTCTTTCCGGTATTGAGATAGTGCCGGATTTCGTCGAAGATCCACGGCCGGCCCTGGGCTGCACGGCCAATCAGCAGACCATCGGCACGGGTGTATTCAAGAATCTCAGCGGCTTTTTGCGGGCCGATGACGTCGCCGTTGGCCCAGACTGGAATCGACAGCCATTGCTTGATTGATGCGATGGTGTCGTATTCGGCGAAGCCGGTGTACTTTTGGTCGCGGGTGCGGCCGTGGATGGCCAGGGCTGCGATGCCGCTATCCTCGGCGATGCGCGCGATGAGCGGGGCATTCCTGCGGTCGGCCGCCCATCCGGTGCGGATTTTCAGCGTGACCGGGATTTCGACCGCCTGGACCACGGCGCGCAGAATCGCCTCAACCTGACGCTCGTCGCGCATCAGCGCCGAACCGGCCCAGGCTTTGCAGACCTTCTTGGCCGGGCAACCCATGTTGATGTCGATGATTTCGGCACCGTTGGCAACGTTGAAACGCGCAAACCCGGCCATCTGCTGCGGCTCGGTGCCGGCAATCTGCACGCTGACCGGCCCCGGCTCGCCGGCATGATCAAGCCGCTCGCGCGATTTGCGCGTATCGCGAAGCTCGGGATTGCTCGAGGTCATTTCCGAAGTCGCCAGATTGGCACCGTACTGCCGGCACAGCAGCCGAAACGGCTTGTCGGTTACACCCGCCATCGGCGCCAGGCCAAGAGCCGGCGTGCCTTCGGGCGTAATCCAGTGTGTTCCGATGCGCATGCAAATCCCGAGTGGGTCTTCAAGCTTGCCATTCTACCGCGCCGATCCGCAGCGGCCCGCCCGCGTGCTGCGCTGGCCCAGTGGCAGCCTGTCGGATAACGACGGGCTGAGGATGTGTGACCAAGCAAAACGCCGCAAGCGCGGGGCATCGCGGTGCCACAGCAGCTGGAGGGGGTCGAAAAAGGCGGGTCAAAAACAAAAAGCGCCGCCGGATGCAACATCCGGCGGCGCTGGGTTAATACCCGCTTGGGACTTTGCCGGGCTTATTCGACTGCCTCGTCAGAGGCGGCCTCTTCGGCCTCGAAATCGCCGGCGATCGCCACCGAAAGGGCTTGCGGCTCCAGCCAGCGCGCCACGGCCTGGTTGACTTCCTCTACCGTCACCTCGGCCAGCCGTTGTTCGCGCTGGGCGTTGAAGTACAGGTCGCGATCGAGATCAAGGCCGGTGGCCAGCAGGCCGGCCAGGCGGGCGTCGTCGGAACGCTGCAGAATCTGCTGCTGCAAAAAGCCGGTGCGCGCGGACTCCAGTTCGTCTTCGGTAAAGCCTGACTCGACCGCCTTGTCGAGTTCCTCGCGTAAGACCTGCTCCAGGCGCGCGCGATTTTCCGGGGCAAATGCGGCGAACGCGAAGAAGGCGCCGTTCTCATCGTGCGTGCCGGCGTTGAAGTTGCCGCCAACGGCGTAACTCAGACCCTCTTCGTTGCGAATCCGGTTACCGAGTCGTGAGCTGAGAAAACCGCCACCCAGCATATAACCGGCCAGTTGCAGGGCCGGATAATCCGCGTGCGTGTCGATCAGCGGCATCGATTGGGTGGCGATTAGGATGGCGTTGGCCTTGTCGTCCAATTGCTCGACCATGCGCTTCGCCGGCACTTTCTGATGCGGGTTGGGAATGCGCTGGTATTCGACCTGCGGACTCCAGTCGGCAAAAAGCCGCTCGAGCTGTTCACGCAGGGCATCGGCATCGAAATCACCGACGAAGGCGAGCGTCGTTCCAGGTCCAAATCCGTAAAAGCGCGCGTGAAAATCCTTGAGTTGATCAACGTTTAAGGCCTCAAGACGCTGACGGGACTCGGCAAACGTCGGCTGATAGCTTGGGTGCCCGGCCGGCAACGGATTCACGTGCCGGCCCAGTCGTCGACTGGCAACGCCGGCCGGGTCATCACTTTGCTGGGCGATCTGGGTCAGGCCCCGGCTTCTGAACTCATCGAGCTCGCTCTCCGGAAAAACCGGACGCTTGAGGATTTCGGCCAGCAGATCGACCACATCGGCGAGGTTTTCACGCTTGGTGTCGATGCTGGCGGTGACCGTGCTTGAGCCGCCGATTTCGAGGCCGGCCTGCAACGCGTCGATGCGGTCGTTGATCTCCTGACGACTGAAATTTTGGCTGCCCCGGGTGAGCATGCTGGCGGTGGCCGTCGGAATGCTGTCGAGGCCAGTCAGGCTTTTTTCGCTTCCGGTTCGCATGCTAAGCTCGGCGCGCACGCGCTGACCGCGCGTGCCCTTGGGCAGCAGCGCAACCTTCGCGCCGTTGGCCAATTCGAAGCGCACCACGCGGCTCTCGATGTTTTCCGGGGTCGACTCAAACTCCTCGCCGGCCGAACGCTGCTCACGGCCACTGTAGTCGGCCAGCAGCGTCTCGACGTCGGGCCGTTCGCCGATCACGGCGC
>JAIVHD010000293.1 GCA_020201235.1 Lysobacteraceae bacterium | reverse complement strand
GACCTGCAGCACACGCGGGTCGTTGGCACCCTGCAGCACGATCATCGGCTTGGTGACCTTATCGGCATGGAACAGCGGCGAGATGCGCCGCAGGCGCTCAGCGTCCTCGGAAGGATCGCCCAGTTCGGCAAACAGTGCATCGCGCTGCGGGCCCCACCAGGCCGGGATGCTCTCCAGCGTGCGCAGCCAGTTGGTAACGCCGAAGATATTGACGCCGACATCGAACTCCTCGGGCGCGAAGGCCAGCGCCGCGGCCACCATGTAGCCACCGTAGCTGCCGCCGATAATACCGATTCGCTGGTCGTCCACCCATTCCAGTGCGGCCAGCATGTTCTTGCCTTCGATCACGTCGCCGAGGTCGCATTCACCATGGCAGCGGTCGTCGGCGGCAAAAAAGGTCTTGCCGTAGCCGGAGCTGCCGCGATTGTTGATGTCCAACAGCGCGTAGCCGTGGTTGAGCAGATACTGGTTGAGCGCCGAGTAGCCGATACGAGCCTGGCCGCCGGGGCCGCCGTGCACACGCACCAGCGCGGCGACCGGCTGGCCGATTAATGCCTGGTGCGGACGATACAGAATGCCGGGAATCTCGAGCCCGTCGTAGGACTCGAATCGCACCACTTCGCCGGAAACCAGATGCTCGATGTCGATCTCCGGGTTCAGCGAAGAGGTCAGCGCTCGCGCACCATTGCCGGGGTTGTCCATGCTCGCCACGAACAGATCGCTGGGCCGGCGGCTGCTGCTAAAGTAAAATGCCATCTGCGAATCGTCCGCCGAGAACTCGACCGAGGTGATGTTGCCGTCGGGCATGCGCGGCATTTCGACTTCATCGTGGCTATCGGCGTCGAGCAGCTTGAGCGCGGTGCGCGAATCCTCGTTGATGCCCACGACCAAGTAGCTGTCGCCGGCCGAACGGCTGGCATACATCACGTCCCAGTCCGGTTGCAGCACGATGGTTTCCTCGCCAGTCTCCAGATTGCGACACAGCAGGTAGTCGAATTCCGAACCTCGATCGGTGCTGTAGTACAGGTGGGTGCCGTCGGCGCTGAAGGTTTCCGGACTGTTGGCGACTTCGTCCTCGTCGGCCACCAGCGGTGTGATTTCACCGGTATCGCGGCTCCACAACAGGATGTCGGTATCGCTGCGCAGGTGCACCTTGCTCAGCGCAGCAAAGCGACCGTCCGGCGAGATCGGACCAAGAAATGCATCCATAGTGTTTTCCATCACCATTTCGCGTTCCAGGGTTTCGGCGTCGTACTCGTAAAGGTCGAAAACGCTGTTGTCACGCTCGTTGGTCGAGATCCAGAATACGCTGCCGTCGGCCGAAAATCCCGCAAAATTGGCCTTGAGCTGATCACCCGGGGTCAGATCGACAACGCTTCCATCGAGCTCGCGCAGGTAGACATGATCCAGTTCGTTGCCGCCCTGGTCGCCGCTGAAAATCAGGCGTTCATCGTTCGGAAAGTACGCCTGCACAAACTTCGGATCGGTCATCGAATCGGTCAAGGCCACGGCTTCGCCGTCATCCAGCGGCCGGGCATAGACGTTGAACACGCCGCTGCGGTTGCTCGAAAACGCAACCCGCGTGCCGTTAGGCGAAAACGCGGCCCCACCGATGCGCTCGGTGTTCATGAACTGCTCGATGGTGTACTGCGGCACGCCCTCCGACGACTCGCCGGCCTGTGGCGCTTGCTGCTCGGCAGGGCCCGAAGCGGGGGTGGCGTCGTTTGCACCGGGGACAGGCGCATCGTTCGATCCGCCGCACGCGGCCAATGCCCCGCTTAAAAACAGGACAGGAAACAGTCTGAAGGTCATTGATGGGGCTCCGGAAAAAAAGACAAGACGGCAAGCATAGGGCCATTGTTCAAGACATGTCAAGCGCGCAGGAGGTCCGGCTATTGCGGGCCTCAAGATAGGATATTGACTCAACAGTCTAGTCTGGGTATATTACACAATGCGGCAGAACCGGAGGGACGCCCTCCCCCGGTGGAGGCGGCGGCGGTACAACCACACCGGGCTCTGGCGGCGAATTTGGCGGTGGCGGGGGTGGCGGAATTCCTGGAGTTACGATAATACCAAGTAACCCGAATAACCAAAATCCTTCAGCGTCTTGCGATACACCTGAGCTGGCCGAAGCGTATGCTGCAGCTGAAGTGGGTCCTGTCTTATCGCAACTGGATATTGGTGATTATGTGCTCATCCAATACCTGAATGGACAGACCGAAATCTTTGTCGTCATATGCCAAATCTGTTCAATACCTGTGACTCCGGTTCCGGGAACTTGCTCGTGAGGGGAAGTCAGATGCTGAAGAACACAGTGATCGTAATTGTACTTTCTGCAGGGATTTTTGGATCCCTGCTGTTTTACCTGAGGGCGCCCTCCCTTAATAGTCAATCTGCGGCGGACGACACATTGTCGCAGCCACAAGATCCCCACTCTGTATCCAGAACGAGTGGTGATTCTAATGAACCAGCCAGTAATACCAGTGCGCCGAATACACCCGGTAATTCTAGAGCCACGATTTCCGAGAAATTCAGCGTCGATAATCAGCTTGAAATTATCCGACAGGTAACGAACGCCATCAACGCAGACGCGTACTTCGATGCACTGTCATCGATCGAGCAGATCAATCCGGAGTTAGCGGCAGAAAAGAGACGTCACCTCGATGATTTCTGCTCCGATATGATGCTGACGGCCGATACGGAGGCAGTTCGCGAGAAAAGACAAGCATTTTGCAACGGGTATCTGGCCTCGGCTCGCCAAAATTTGCAGGATATCGAGGAATTCATAGAGGAGAGAGCAACAAGTGCAGTTTCTCGAATCAACGAGGATATTGATGATCGTCTTAAAGAAGCCCGAAAGAACGGTGAAACGACTGAGGTTTTCACGAGACTGGTATTGGAATCACGTTTTCCGGAGCAGATTCATGCGTTGATAGGAAAGAACACACAGGGGGTGATGCGTCACCGGATTCGAATATGGAGAGTTGGTGAGGAAGTCCAAGTGGAAAGATATCCGAACGCCGACCTGTTAAATGCCCAGACGGTAGCCTTGCATCTGTATCAGTGTGCGAAATTCGGAGGCTGCGGGAGTTACCAGTATTTTGCGGTCATTTATTGTCAACTGTATTTATCTGGTCGATGCGCGCCTACGGCGTCTGTTGAAGAGATGCTCTATCAGACAACCCCACCGGCTGATTTCAGCCTGGCCAATGAGATCCTTTCAAGGTTGCTGAATTCGCAGTTAAGCATCGCTGGCAATTAGCCCGCCTCGTTCAACGCCCCACCGACTATGGTGCCGCCGGACCCCGCGTCCAGGGCATTTCGCTCGGTCACGCATCCTCACTGTACAGGCGAGTACGCTTCCGGTGCGTATGGTCGCGAAACGCCCCGCACACGGGGGTGATCGACCCTCGCGGCGGCACGGTGGGAAATAACGGTCATAGAGCGGAACTAACTGCAGGGGCAAGCAAAAACAATTTGACTCTACAATCCAAAACGGCTATGGTTTATCGGTCGCCTGGCATTCGGGGGAATGTTGCAGACATCGGTCCGTACCGAATACCGAGCGACATTCCATCAATCACTGAGGAGAAGCGAAATGACTTGCTTGCCCCCCCGGCCGAGGCCGGAAAACTGATCTAACCTTCGTCGCCGAATTCGACCGGTCGGCTTTTGAAGTCCTTGCCAAGAAACCCGGTTATCGTTTCGGCGGACTTCTAGTCTTCCTCCAGTTCGCCCTGTTGACATCAATCCCGCTCGATCATGCGAATGGCCAGGATCCATACGAATTTGAGCCCATTGTCGTGGAAGGCGTTGGTTTTACCCAATGCGGCAGGACCGGAGGGACGCCCTGCTCCGGTGGAGGCGGCGGTGGCGGCGGTACAACCACACCGGGCTCTGGCGGCGAATTTGGCGGTGGTGGCCATTCAGGCCCTTTACCTCAGCTGGGCCCGGTCTTGGAACAATCTGATTTAGCTGACGACAACGTCAATTGTGATTCCCTCGGTGAGCTTCGCTGGGCCTATGCAGGCGTGGAGGTGATCCAAAGCCGAATTAATTCGGGAACCACGGGGAATGCATTGAACGGAAGCCCAGCCCCTTCTACAGCATATACAATACAGTTTTGCAACGGTCAACGTGAGTCCTTTGTTGCGGGTCCTTACGGCTCTCCGACCATTGCCGCAGGTTCGCCGATACCAGGGACTTGTTACTAATGAGCAAGCAGATAGTTCGGCTTCTTCCGCTTTTCGTTACGCTATCTGCGGGAACGGCCATGGCGATCTGGCTATGGCTTGACCAGGATCAGGCGTCAAAAGACACAGGCGAGAAACCTCCCCTGGTTCTGGAAGATTACGAATCTGCACCAGAAATTTCAACAAAGAGTCATGAAGAGAATCAACATGGAATTAAAGAAATTGCCGGTGTTAATGACAGTTCCAATGTGATAACCGATACGGATAAAAGGGTCGCTGAATTGGCAACCTCTTTTATGGATGCTTCGAGCGCGGCCGATGCCCAAGATGTATTAACCGTCTCATAATAGTACGGACACGATCTATTGATCATATCGCGGCAGCATACTTCGTGGTTGCGGTATTGAAGTACCCCATGACTCGCTTCGGTGTTTTCTGCAGATGACGGAAAAA
>JAIVHD010000071.1 GCA_020201235.1 Lysobacteraceae bacterium | reverse complement strand
CGGCGTCTTCGCCAACATCGGCGATGCGAGCCGCTACGACGCCCTGCGGATTGCGCACCAGGTCGGAAAGAATGTTGGTATCCAGCAGGTAGGCCAGCGGGCCGGTCACAGGTTCACTTCGTCAAGCGATGCCAGGCCCTCATCCACCTCGGGAAAGGGTTCCTCGAGCGGTTCCAGAGAGGTGAGCAAAGCCAGCAGTCGGCCCTTGCGCACCGGCTCCAGGATCAGGCGGTCACCTTCCTTGTGGAGGATCGCCTCCTCGCCCTCGAGCTCGAACTCGCGGGGGATGCGGACTGCCTGATTGCGTCCGTTGCGAAAAAGGCGGACATGCCGTTGCGAACTCGTCATTGGTGACTCCTCCGAGATTGAATATATGCCGCAGCATATGCCATTCATTTCACGAAGTCAATCAACGTGCGCCAGGACGGCTGGAACGCGGGCAAGTGAGGATCAGGTCTGGTCATCAGCTATGCATCAACCCGACTCGATTCGACTGCCCCATCCCGCCTATCGTTTGGCGACCATTCCACCCACCTTTCGGCTTCATCTACCCTGTTCAGGAAGTGATTGAAGTCAGGAACTGGTTTCAAAACGCGCGAGTGCCGCGCTCGGTTAAATTGCTATCGTTCACCTTCAAGGCCATGCCATACCCGGAGAATGATGATGGCACTGGCATGAACCGAATATCGAACGACGTACTTTCCGAAAACCATATCTCGAACAGAGTCAGGCACCGGTGCCATTTCAACTGGCGTGCCCATTTTCGGAAAATCTGCAAGCAATTCGATTTTACCAACCAGTTCGGTGGCGATCCTGGCTGCCGCCGGGCGATTGTGGACTGCGATGAACTCCCTCAGACGCTTTAAATCTTCAATGGCTTCGTCCGTGTAAACCAGTTTCACTTACCCGATCTCGGCGCATCCAGCTCTTTTTCGCTTCCCCAGCTATTGAGCCAACTATGGACCTCGCTGGCATCAACCACTTTTCCCTGGGCGGCTGACTCCATCGCCTCCAGCGTTTGCTTCCAATGCTCCTGTTCAAGCTGTTGTTTTTCGATGTATTCCGAAAGCGCCTGGTTGATTACCCAGCCTTTACTCCGGTTGAGCCTGCTGGCGATTGCTTCCAGGCGCTGTTCAACTTCTGCCTGAAGGCGAACTGTAGTAACACTCATGGCGGTATCCTCTAGAAGACCGACTACATTGTATTACATCATAGTCGGTGAGGATGCTGCAAAAATTTAACTTGAAAATGATCGACGAAAACGCCGGGTATTGAATATCAGAACTGAAGCGCCGGTCCGGGCAAGCGCAGGCATGAGCCTTTCGAGGGCGGCCTTGTATCCGGCTGCGCCGGATGGCTGGTTTGGCTGGATTCCCGCGTGCGCGGGAACGACGGTAGCGTGCCCTATCCTCCCCGCATCGGCGCGCCAGCCCGTCAGGGATCGCTGTGGCCGATGACGCGGCCGGCGCCGGTGCCCGGTTCACCACAACCCCTCGGACGGAGTCCGAATAACGCTCCCAACCGGTCAAACACAGCCAGGGCAGACGCGAGAGAATCCCGCCTCCGCTAACGCGCGCCGCTTGCGGCATCACCATTGAGCGGGTTGCTGGCAGATTCAGCTTTGAGGCGCTCTACCAACCAGACTTTGATGATCGATTGCCGCGTGACACCTATACGCGCCGCTTCCCGATCCAGAGATTCGACCACCCACGACGGGAAGTCGACGTTTATGCGTTTTTGCTCTTGATTGGCACGCCGTGCGGTGGAAAGATCAAGATCATTGACGATGTCTTCCTTTCCTTCGTCAAACTTCTTTTCAAACTCCTCAGCTTTCATATAGCTCTACCTCTTTCTCGCGGGAGCGCCTGACCGAAATCAGACGTATTCTCTGGTTTCGGTACGTAACGACAGCAGACCAGTGCCGTGCACCAATAAGGCCTACAACAATGAACCGGCGTTCGTCTTCAGATTTTGCCTGTATTTCAAGAAGATCCGGATCTTTCCACAGTTCCTGAGCCGCCTGAAAGTCGATTCCATGCTTTTCAAGGTTGGCCGTGCTCTTGTCGTCATCGAACTCAAAATCACTCATGAGTATAATTTATACTTTTTTTACTCATTTGGCAAGATTGTGGGATAAAAATTGTGGGATAAAACTGTGTTGAGGCATGCGCCTCTTCAGGGCGGGCTTGTATCCGGCTGCGCCGGATGGCTGGATTGGCTGGATGCCCGCGTGTGCGGGAATAAGGGGTAGCGTGCCTTGCCCCCGCATGGGCGCCGCGGCCCGCCCCGGACCGCCGTGCTGCGCACGGTGGGGTCTTGTTTCTTGCATACGGCCACCAGCCGCATTTGGTGTCACGCCGTTGCGCCCTTCCGCGGCTGCACATCGCGCGCGATTTCGGCAGCTTCTTCGCTGGCTTCGAATTCCTTCAGGTCATACTGGATCTGCAGATTCATCCAGAATTGCGGTGCGGTGCTGAAATAGCGCGCCAGCCGCTCGGCGGTGTCTGGCGTCACCCGGCGCCGCTCGCGCACGATTTCGTTCATGCGTGTGGCGTCCACTCGCAGCGCCTTGGCCAGGGCGTTGACGCTCATGTCCAACGGCGCCAGGTATTCTTCGCGCAAGATTTCGCCCGGGTGAATCGGGCGCATTCCATTTCCTGTGGTAAGCATGCCTTTATTCCTCCGAGAGTCCATTTCCCGTTCGACTTCGTGATTCCGGGTCGTCATGTCCATTTAGCCGCTAGTCGCCTCTAGTGGTAGTCAACAATTTCAACGTTGCGTGCCTCTTTGCCGGAAAAAGAAAGGTGTTGAGAGCAACGTGGGCTTGACGCGGGGGACCGGTATTGACTAATTTGAAGCTTCATCGACCGATGAGGGTGGCCAGGGTTCCGCTGCTTGGCAGGACTGGATCGAGCGCCACGTAAAGCCCGTCAGGGCAGGCATCTTAAGGGACACAAGCCCGGAGGAGACAGGTCGGTGCGCCATCGTGCGCCCGAACCCAAAGCATTCGGGAACCTGACCCTGCGAATCCGTTGCTGCCTTTATCCAAGTAAAACCGACTGTAGATCCGATGCGGCAGATCCGTATCCCAGGCTTCAGGGGAATGAGGCGCGGGGTCTTTCAGGGCATCCAGAAGTTCAGCGCCGGCGCATTGTGATGCGTTCGACAGGCCACCATTCCGGATGCTGTTCGCGAATCCAATTGCCCATGGATTCTCGAAGTTTCATGTGCATCATCCAGGCTTCGCTGGGATTCGAAGCGGTGGCAAGAAAGGTAATTTCTTGGTACTCCTCGGTGTGGTCGCTGACCACCATCATGGTCATTACATCGCGGATTGCCCTGTCCTCGTCCTCGACAAGCTGATCGAATACCTCGCGCAGTTGATCGGGTTGGGCGCTATGGTCGAGCTTGAGCGAAAAGCTTCGGGTAACGCAGGAGTCGACCATCGACCAGTTCTCGAACGGATGTGAAATGAAATACTGCACCGGTATGACCAGTCTTCGGCCGTCCCAGGTGCGCACGACCAGAAATGTGAAGTAGATCGATTCGACATAGGCCCATTTGCCATCGTACTCGACCGCATCGCCGATGCGAATCGGTTTTGCAATTGCAATCTGCAGACTTGCGAGAATATTGCCGAACACGGTCTGCCCCGCAATGCCGAGGATCACCGTGATCACGCCTGCCGAGGCAAGTAGCGTTACACCGACGTTATCGAACAGCCGCAGCTGGGTCAGCAACAGCGCGATACTGATGACGATCGCTGCCAGCAATACAAGACGGCGCAGCGCGTAGATGAAGGTGTACATTTCGCGTTTTTCGTGATCAGCCGAGTCATCGATAAGAGCGGCGAAGTGCTCGGTCGCCACCTCGAGCGTGGTATCGATGGCACGCAAGGCGGCGAAGGTCAGACCGACGATCGTCAGGCCCACCAATGTGAATACCAAAATGCGGTAAAACGGGCCGGAGAAGTTCATCGTCGAGCTCATGATGACAAGGCCCACAATCGCCATCAGGGCAATCGTCAACGGCGTGTGCATGCCAACGGCGGCCCGGTTGATCCAGCCGACCGGCACGGCGCATCCGATCCAGCCCGTTAATCGACGTACCGGGATGCCGAGCACAATCAGCGCGCCAATGATCAGTGGGAAAACCAGCCACTCCCAGACCCGCGTGCCCATGAAAGCCTCTTGACGCAAGACCGAAGGCAGCTTCCGTTCCAGCCACCCGGGGCCATAACGCGCATGCAGGGCATCGATATCGCGCACGGTCTGGGCAGAAAAAAGCCATACGGGATCGGCCTCGGCTGCCTTGACGCGATTCAGCCGGATTTCGGCCGGCCGTCGGTCGAGGTCGAGAACACGCATACGCAGACTCCGACGAGATTCACCAATCTGCGGCGTATCGCTGGTGCCAGCTTCAAGCAAGGCGTCGGGTCGGTTGGAGATACTGCCCCAATCGATGGCCGCCGTGCGGTCCAGGATCTCGTTTAGCTTGCGCACCAACTCCGGTCCGCGGCTGGACTGTTCGGCCGGATCCAGATGACCCAGGTCAAGCATGTGGGCGGCCGCGTCGAGGCGATTCTGTTCTGTCAGTCGCAGAAACCCACTAACCGTTTCGCGCGGCGTGGCGCGTGCCAGATCGTCGGGCGGTTCGCCCAGGCCGGCGTTCAGCTGGTCGATTTCAAACCAGGTGCCCACCGTCGAATCTTCGGCCGCAGCGCACATCCCCAGTGTTGCCAGCAGCAGGCAGGCAGCGCGAACCCAAATCAAGCCAGGTCGAAGCCGCCCGCAAAGACCCCGCCGCGCCCGTGACGATTTAATCAGAGGTTGCTTAATTAACATCGACGGCGTCGATGCGCAGTAACTGGCCGGGATTGTGGTCGGTCAGCAGGTATAGTTCGCCTTCTTGCCCGATATCGATGTCGCGGATCCGCTTGCCGAGTTCGTGGAACAGGCGCTGTTCGGTAATGATCCGGCCGTCTTCGAGGTCGAGGCGAAACACCCCTTGGCCACCGAGGCTGCTGACGAGAAGGTCACCGTTGAATTCCGGAAACGCATTGCCGCGGTAGATTACGATGCCGGACGGCGCGATCGATGGCGTCCAGTGGGTGATGGGCCCCTGCACGCCGTCGAGCTTCGAGTGCGGCGAGATGCTCGTACCGGGATAGTTGACGCCCTCGGTCGCTATTGGCCAGCCGTAGTTCTCGCCGGGCTCGATGATGTTGACCTCGTCGCCGCCGTAGGGCCCGTGCTCGCTTTCGTACAGGCGCTCGCTTGCGGAGTCGTAGTGCAGGCCCTGAGGGTTGCGATGGCCGTAGCTGTAGATTTCCGGTCGCTTGTCCTGCTGGCCGACGAACGGGTTGTCGTCCGGCACGGAGCCGTCCATGTTCAGTCTCACGAGCTTGCCCATGTGGTTGCCGAGCTCCTGGGCATCCTCGCGAAAGTCGAAGCCGTCGCCGATGGACACGATCATGGTGTTGTCGGGCAGGAAGATAATTCGGGAACCGAACTGCACGCTGGTATTCTTCAGCGGCTCGGCCCGAAAGATACGCTGGAAATTTTCCAGCCGATCCCCGCGAAGTTCGCCGCGGCCGACGCAGGTGTTGTTGGCCTTCTTCGAGCCGCAGGCATAGCTCAGAAAGATCAACCGATCGCGTTCGAAGTCTGGTGAAAGCTCGATGTCAAGGAGCCCGCCCTCGACGCCGGCGAGCACCTCGGGCACGCCGGCCAGCGGCTTCCGAAGCAGTGCGCCTTCGGGATCGACGATGCGCACATTGCCAACGCGTTCGGTAATCAGGCGCCGACCGTCGGGTAGGTGAACCATTCCCCACGGGTGGTTGAGGCCGTCGACGACCGTAGCGATGCGATAGCTCTTGACGGGATACTCGTCAATTTGGATTTTTCGCTCTGGCTTCATTACCAAGTAGAGACTAAACGCCGCGATCAGCATCACGATCGGGAATGCCAGGTGGGTCCACGTAAAGCCTGTCAGCGACCTGAACTCGGCCTTGCCGCTGGTCTTGGCGAACACCCAAGCCCCAATAAAACCGGTGGCCAGCATCGCTATGAGTCCAAATATGTCGCGTGTCGCGGAAATCAGGGTCGGAATCGGGGTAACCGTGTTGCCTATGAAAAACGCGACTGCGAGCCCCGTGGTGCCGGCAATGCCGAGCAGTACAGAGCGGCCCCCGGGCCACTTACGGGCCAGCCATAACCCCACAGGAAACGCGAACAGGAATGCACCTCCAACGAGCAGCGCGTAGAACGGCGCGAACGACAGCAGGTCCTTGACAATCGTCCGTTGCCAATCGCCCCAGGTCGCGTACGAGCCCATTTCCAGCACGCCGAGAAGATTGAGGGTGGACTGTACCAGCGAGCCGAGCACGGACGTGACGAGCATCGCGAAAAACCACGGCAACAGGTTACGCGCCAGCACCTTGCACGAATTCTTGAAGGTATCAGGATTAAGATGACTGGGGGCGATTCGGAACCTCCTGGTCGGTCGCTACCGCAGCTAGCACTGGTGAGATTTGATCCCAATAAAGGTTGCCCGCACTCGCAAGGGGGGGGTACGAGTGCGGGCGCCACGTGCTTCGATCGATGCAGGGGAGGGAAGCCCCGTTGACGATGCGATTCTTCCGATTGTGCGGATGAATGCGCGTGGTTTGGTGCTCTCTCGAGCAGCCAAGTTCAGGATGCCGGATCGAGGGATGGCCCGTCCGTTCGGTTCCGCACAAAGCGGAAATCTTTTTGCCGGGCAACGCCAGGCCAATCTTCGCCCGCGTGATCGCGGCTTATTTACCATCCGATCGTCGCGAGGCGGCTCCATGCCTCGCAGATGAGGCGTTTTCGCGGCGATACGCATCGGAAACGTACTCTCCCGGCTTTTAAATGACAGCGCTGTGAGGAGGCGTGACCAAGCGAAACGCCGCAGACGCGGGGCATGGCGCTGTCGCTATGGTGCGGGCTCGGTCGAGGCTACCCCAGCGCTGCAGAAATGAGTACGCTGGAATCGCCAAGCTGCCGGGTTGAACCGCCGCTGGCATGCACCCGAAGTCTATTCGTCGGCATCCGCCTGCTGCTTGGTTTCATGCTCCGTGCCGGGGGCATGCTCCGGCGGACTGTAGGTGGTGTAGAGCTTCAGCATGACACTGCCGGTATTGCGGAAGTTATGGAAGGTTCCGGAAGGCACGATGCTGACCTCGCCTGCCCCGACCGCTACCTTGGTATCGCCAATGGTTGCTTCGCCTTCGCCTTCTACAAAGTAGAGTAACTGGTCATGGCCCTGGTGAACTTCACCGCCAATTTCACCGCCGGCGGGGATTGCCATCAGTACCAGCTGGGTGTTGTCGCCGGTCCAGAGAACCTGACGAAAATCGTCATTTTCCTTTGCCATTTTTACGATCGGCAGCGTGGTTTCACGTACTTCTTTCATGCTATTTACTCCAGGTTAGGTGGGGCTTTCAAAGATCCGAACTATTCACCCCTCCGTCACGAGATGCCGCCAGGCCCATGGCTGGGACGATTCGCGACGGTACGTACCGGAAGCGTACTCGTGTGTTTCTGAGACTCAAAATTCAAGCCGCTGATGCCAGGCACCGGTGTTGTCGGCGTTGCTTTCGTGGGCCAAGATCCAGAGCTCGTAGCTTCCCGTCTCCGGCACCGCTACCTTGGCGGCGAAGCGATTGGTCTTGCCGGTGAATTGCAGCGGGAAGGTCTGCACCTTCTCGCCTTCCCGGTATAGGCTTGCATTCACGCTGAAGTCTTCGCTGTCCCACAGGCCGCCCCGGGTGATTGGGCAGCCGCACAGCATACTCACATCCACGCCGATACGCAGTTGATCATCGGTGACCGCAACCTCGATGGGAGCGACGATCAGCCCCGGTAGCTGCAGTACAACGCCCGGATCGACCAGATCCTGGCCCGGCAGCAGCCACTGGGTTACGCTCAGCTGCCGAATGCTGTGCGCCCCGTCAAGCGGCCCGGCAACCCGGATGCGCGCCAGCACAGGACGGTCGATGTCGATCGAGGCGGTAAACGAGGCGGAATCCGGCGTTGCCGGCGCATGGCCGCGAATCTGGCCCTGCTTCATCAGCGCCTCGGTGTCGCCGGTGGTACCGGTAATCTTGCCGCTGGCCAGCAAAGCTCCAGTCTGTGCGTTTTCAACCACCACGTTCATTCCGCCCACGCCGCTGCCGATGAATTTGGCATCCACCGCGCGTACCTGGATCCTGACATCGGTTGATTCTGCCGCGACGGGCATTGAAAGCAATGCCAGCACAGCGGCCCCCATTAAGATTGCGAGTGCGACACGAATGTTTCTGATCATCATGGACTGGTCTCCTTGAAACGGTTGCTGAATGAGTATTTTCTTATATTAGCATCCGGCCGGGTTCGCCAGGCCATTAACCGCTGTTGGGCCGCAACGATCGGTCTGGGGATATATCCAGGTGCCGGACCAGTGCGTCCGAGATTCGCGCCAGGCAGGCCTGCGGCAGGAAGTGAGCCATGCCGTCGATGATTTCCAGCCCCGCGTGCGAGATCAGTTTTTGCAGATAACCGATCAGTTCATCGGGCCAGAAGATCAACTGCAGCCCCAGACCCATGATCATGATGACCGCCGGGTCCGACGGGTTGCCGTGGCTTTCGGCCTCCAGATGCAGACTGCGGCCGGGCAGTTCGACCCGCATCAGGGGGCGATCAGGTTGGCCAGGCGCAGCTTGCGCGGGTTGCGGTAGAGCAAGGCCCGCAACAACCCGGAGCGCTCCAGCGGCCGCCATTCGCCCTCGGCCTGGGCCAGCCGGTCGGCGATCGCCCACAGCACCGCCGGGTTGGCACCCATGCCCATATGCGTGGCGCTGACTTCGATGTTTTCGGAAAACTCGCCTTCCGGTGCCAGGCTCATGCGCCAGTTGACGATCCCGTCGGTCTTGCTCATGAACGACGTGCTCGGCGCCAGCGGGTGTTGCGCCAGCCACTGGCCAAGTTGCGGATCGTCGGCCTTCCAGCCGCTGACCATTTCGAACACCCGCCACGCGTTGCTGCCCCTGTGATCGCCCTGAATCGGAGAACCCAGGGTGATGACGCTGCGCACGTGATCCGGCATCCTGAACGCCAGTGCCCGCGCCATCGCGCCGCCCAGCGACCAGCCGATCAGGCTGGCCGTGCGGCCGTGCCGCCGCTCGATCTCCATCAGGCGCTTTTCCAGCCGCCGGATCAGGTTGCCGCGCGGACCGAGGTTGAAACCCGAGTCCCACGGATACGCCGCATAGCCGCGGCTTTCAAGGAAGCGGCGAAGTGCCCAGGTGCTGCTGTCGTTGGCAATCAGGCCCGGCAGCACCAGTACCGGATGACCGTCGCCGCGCGGCGCGCGCTTGAGCAGCGGCCAGCTCACAGCCAGCGAGCTCCATTCGAACACCGCGCGCCACTCCAGCGCCATCAGCAGCGGCGAAGGCGCGCGCAGGGGCAATTCTTCAGACTTGCTCATGCCGGTATTACCTCTTCAAGTTCGTCCAGCGCGCCGGCCAGGCGGTCGGCCAGGATCTGCGGCCGGGGCAGTGCTTGCGGGCAGCTCAGCACGCCGAATTCCAGGCTGCCGGCATAGCTTTGCACGGTGATGTTCAGGGCCAGGCCGTGGGTGACGATGGATATCGGATAGTACTGGGTAACGGCGGCCCCTGCCAGATACAGCGGCACCGACGGACCTGGAACATTGGAGATCACCAGGTTGGCCAGCGGCGGCAGGCGCTCCGACAGCCGGCCGCGCTGCCACAGGCGGCTGAGCCCGGCGGCCCAGAACGGTGCCGCCAGGCCGGGAAAGTCAGTCGGGATCAAGCTGCTGAAAGCGCGCACGCGCGCCTTGATCTGGTCGGTTGAGGCATGAATGCGTTTCAGCCGCACGCCCGGATCGGATTCGTTCGTGGGCAGTTCGCACTGAACCATCGACACCTGGTTGTTGGCCTCTGCGTCGTCCTCGGCGCGCAGCGACACCGGCATGCCGGCGATCATGGCGCGCCTGGGCAGCGCGCGACGGTGAATGAGCGTCTCGCGCAACGCGCTGGTGCACAGCGCCATAATGATGTCGTTGAGGCTCACGCCATGCGCCCGGGCCACCTGCTTGCAGCGATTGAGGTCGAGACTGGCCACGGCAAACGCGCGCTTGTCGCCGACCTGAGCATTGAATACGGTGCGCGGGGCCAGCATGACGCTCTCGCGCAGGCTGCTGTAGGTCCGGCGCGGTGAGGCGGCCCCCGACGCGGCCAGCTTGACCGTGCCGGGAATGCCGCGAATCCAGCGCCCGATGCTTCCGACCGTGGCGCCCGCGGCCCGCGTGGCCAGGCGCACGCGCCCGGTCGGCATGCTGGCAGACGCCGCGACCGTCATCGGTCCCCGGCGCCTGGTTTCGGGTCCGGTTCCGGGTTCGGTGTCCAGAAGCGCGCGCGCCAGCGCGATGCCGCCCTTGCCGTCCAGCAGCGCGTGATGAAGCCGGCTGTAGACCGCCACCCGGCCGTCGGCCAGACCCTCGATGACCACCAGTTGCCACAGCGGGTGCGTGCGGTCCATGGCCTCGGCATGCAGCCGACCGACCAGCCCCATCAACGCGTTGTGCGAACCCGGCGCACGCAATTTCCGCTTCTGGATGTGCCAATCCATGTCCAGCCGGGCGCGTTCGCGCCACAGCGGGTGACCCAGCCCCATCGGCGCGCTTTCCAGAACCCGCCGCAACGGTGCCGCCGAGGCAAGCCGGCCGGCCACGTGTTCGCGCAGGCGCTTGTGAAAGTCGCCTGTGAATCCCCGTGGCGGCTGCAGCAGCATCAGGCTGCCGACGTGCATGGGCGTGCCCAGCCCTTCCAGATAAAGAAATGCAGCATCGAGGCCGCTAAGGGAACGGTTTTCGGGCACGGAGCAAACGGCCTTCTCAGGTTATGCGTCAACTATACGTCAGGCAACACCCGGTGGCCAATGCCCATCGCACGACCCAACGTACGACAAGGGCCGTCAACGCTTTCCCGGTAGTCGCTGCCCCCCCATACCGACCGGGGCGTGGCCTTCGAAACCGTTGTCGAGGGCATCGGTCGGGCGCTGGCCGACGGCCGCGAACAGCTCGGCATCAGCTCGCACCTGATCCTGTGTTTCCTGCGCCATCTGAGCGCCGAAGCCGCGATGGAAACCCTTCGCCAGGCCCTGCCGTACCGGGATCGCATCATCGCCAGACGATCCCGCCTACTTTGGCGGTTACATCGGCCAGAATTTCCTCGAAAGTGCCGAGGCTCTCGATCTGAACCTGGACGACCTGGAAAAACTGGCCCGCAACGCCGTGACCGCATCTTTCCTGGACGAAGGCGGCAAGGCGAATCTGATGGCCCGGATCGACCAC
>JAIVHD010000070.1 GCA_020201235.1 Lysobacteraceae bacterium | reverse complement strand
CGGAATCCGAAGCAGCGCCTCGGCCAGACACATCAGAACCACGCCTTCTTCCGAGGAAAGATCATACTCGTGCATGAACGCTTCCATCGCACCCGGGTCCTCGCTGCGCTTTCGCACGCGGCGCACCAGTTCGACCGCGCGGTCCTGGATCCGCGCGCGCTGCTCTTCGCCCAGGTCGAGCGCGCGCATCAGCTGCGGAATCAGTTCGGATTCTGGAATCGACCACGAACGCTCCATCGCGCTGCGCCGGGGCTCGCGCGGTTCGGGCCGGTCGGAAACGTAGGGCAGGTTTCGGCTCATCCGGGGGCGGGCTCCTTATAAGAGGTTTTAGCGGACGGGATGACGCGAGTTTAACGCAAGCGCACCGGGCCGGCCAAAGCCGCGTGAATATTTCGACGCCGCTCCAGATTGGCATCCGCTACAATACAGGCATCGTAGAACTGGCGCTTTTGAAATGGTCCGGAACAAGACGGGCACGCTGCCGGAACCCGTCGCGCGCATCGAAGTTCTGGCTAATCTTTCGCTTACTTTGGATCGACTTGCGGGTTTTTTTCTGGTACTGAGCGCCTTCACGTTGACGGTCGCTCTTTTGCCAACGCTGATGGGCTTTTGGCCTATCCTGGCCATTGCGATCGTCCACCTGGCCATCGTCGGCTGGTGTTTTCGGCTCGCCTGGCTTGGAAACTGGGCACGACAAGACATCATGATCGACCGCGAGCGGGTATCCGTGCGCTACCGGACGGCCCGCGCGGAGCAAGAGGTCAGCTGGCCGTCCAGCTGGGTTCGCCTTCGTAAACGTCATCAGGCCGGTGAATTGCACATCTACCTGGCCCACCACGGCAAGGAAATTGAAATCGGCGGCTTCGTGCCCGCTTCCGAGCGCCAGGAAGCCGCAAAATTTATCACTGACGCGCTTGCGCCGTACAGCGCATGGCACGTCCACGGATTAAAACGTTAAAAAGCGAGTTACCGATGAAAAGAACCAATGAGTTGATTGTCGGCCTGGCCATGGCCGCTGTGATCACGGTCATCACCTTGGGGGTATTCGCCGTCGGCGACAACATGACCCCGGGCGTCACGCCGTTCAGCCGTGACGTCTACCAGCTTCACATGATCGTGCTCGGCATCGTCACCGTCATCGGAATTCTGGTTTTCGCGGCCATGTTCACCTCGATTTACCTGCACCGCAAGTCGCGTGGTGCCGAAGCGGCCAAGTTCACCCATTCGGCCCGGGCCGAGGTCATCTGGACCGTGATTCCAATCCTGATTCTGGTGGCCATGGCGATTCCGGCAACCCGGGTCCTGATCGATATGGAAGACACCTCGGGTGCCGAAATGAACATCAAGGTCACCGGCTACCAGTGGCTGTGGCGCTACGAGTACCTCGACCACGGCATCGATTTTTATTCGGCGCTGGACCGCCGCAGCAACGCCGCGCGCCAGATTGGCTCCGGCATCTCGCCACGAGAAGTCGAGAATTACCTGCTCGAAGTCGACAATCGAATGGTGGTTCCGATCAATACCCGCATCAAGCTGAACCTGACCTCAGACGATGTCATTCATTCGTGGTGGGTGCCCGATCTCGGCTGGAAGCGCGACGCAATCCCGGGCACCGTCAACGAAGCCTGGACACTGATCGAGGAGCCCGGAATCTACCGCGGCCAATGCGCCGAATTGTGCGGCAAGGACCACGGCTTCATGCCGATCGTCGTCGAAGCCGTGACACCGGAGCAATTCCGGGCCTGGGTCGCGAGCCGCACCGACGATCAGGCCGCTGTCGCGGCGGTCGAGCCCGTTACGGAATGGGATCGCGAACGCCTGATGAGCCATGGCCGCGAAATTTACGATGCTCAGTGCGCCGCCTGTCACCAGCCCGACGGCTCCGGCATGCTGCCCGCCTTTCCGGCGCTGGCCGGCAGCGCCGTGGTCAACGGCGCTTTGTCCGATCACATCGACATCGTGATCAACGGGCGTGTCGGGACCGCGATGGCGGCCTTCGGCAACCGGCTTGAAGCGCACGACATCGCCGCGACGATTACCTACACTCGCAACGCCTTTGGCAATCAGACCGGCGACCTCATCCAGCCGATCGAAATCGAGCGACTGCTCGGCCGCGATCTCGACTCGGGGGTGGCCGGACCCGTAACAGGCGCCGGTCGCAAGTGAATATCGCGGGCCGAGTCCACCGGACCGAACACAATCGAACCTTGCCTCATCGCATGAGCTCAGGAAACTGCCATGACTGACACAACCGCACATACCGACCATCACGACCAGCCCAGGGGTTTGGCGCGCTGGATCTTTACGACCAACCACAAGGAAATCGGAACGCTGTACCTGATTTTCTCGCTGACGATGTTCATCGTCGGTGGTGCAATGGCGATGATCATCCGGGCCGAGCTGTTCTCGCCGGGGCTACAACTGGTCAATCCCGAGTTCTTTAACCAGATGACCACGATGCACGCGCTGATCATGATCTTCGGCGCGGTAATGCCGGCCTTTGTCGGCCTGGCCAACTGGATGGTTCCGCTGATGATCGGCGCGCCGGATATGGCCCTTCCGAGAATGAACAACTGGTCGTTCTGGATCCTGCCATTCGCGTTCCTGATGCTGCTGTCGACACTTTTCATGCCCAGCGGTGCTCCGGCTTCAGGCTGGACGCTGTATCCGCCGCTTTCGCTACAGGGCGGCAACAGTTTCGCCTTTGTCATCTTCGCCATCCATCTGATGGGCATTTCATCGATCATGGGTGCGATCAACATCATCGCCACCATTCTCAACATGCGCGCACCCAATATGACCTTGCTGCGCATGCCGCTGTTCGTCTGGACCTGGCTGATCACCGCCTTTTTGCTGATCGCCGTGATGCCAGTACTGGCCGGCGCGGTCACCATGCTGTTGACCGACCGGTTCTTCGACACCAGCTTTTTCAACGCCGCCGGCGGTGGCGACCCGGTGATGTACCAGCACATCTTCTGGTTCTTCGGTCATCCGGAGGTCTACATCATGATTCTGCCGGCCTTCGGAATCATCTCCGAGATCATTCCGACGTTCTCGCGCAAACGGCTTTTCGGGTATACCTCGATGGTCTATGCAACGGCATCGATTGCCTTCCTGTCGTTTATCGTCTGGGCCCACCACATGTTTACCGTCGGCATGCCGCTGGGCGCATCACTGTTCTTTATGTATGCGACGATGATTATTGCAGTGCCCACCGGAATCAAGATCTTCAATTGGGTCTCGACCATGTGGCGCGGCTCGATGAGCTTCGAAACACCAATGTTGTTCGCCATTGCCTTCGTTATCCTGTTCACCATCGGTGGGCTTTCAGGCGTGATGCTGGCGATCGTACCGGCCGATTTCCAGTACCACGATACCTATTTCGTGGTTGCGCACTTCCATTACGTGCTGGTCACCGGAGCAATCTTTGCGATCATGGCTGCGGCCTATTACTGGCTGCCAAAATGGACCGGCTACATGTACGATGAGCGCCTCGGCAAAATCCACTTCTGGCTTTCAACGATTTCGGTCAACGTGCTGTTCTTCCCCCAGCATTACCTGGGCCTGGCCGGGATGCCGCGACGCATTCCCGATTATTCTGTCCAGTTTGCCGAGTTCAACATGATCTCGTCGCTCGGCGGTTTCGTCTTCGGGCTGAGTCAGTTATTGTTTGTCTGGATCGTCATCAAGTGCGCCCGCGGTGGCGAAAAGGCCACGGCGCGCGTCTGGGAAGGCTCGCGCGGGCTGGAATGGACCGTGCCGTCGCCGGCCCCGCTGCATACCTTCGACGAACCGCCGCTGGTTGACGATAGCGTGACCGCGCACAAGGATGAACTGACCTGAAGGCCAACCCAGTTATGATCTCCAGTCACCACGATTTATTGCGGCGGCCCCAGGCGCCGAGCCCGCAGCGTTTAGCAGCCAGGCGCATCCTCACCGCACAGGTGAGTGCGCTTGCGGCGCGCTCGGTCGCAAAAACACCGTATCCACAGGGTCCGGAACCGCGTCGCGATGATCGGGTAGTGAAGAAGCCGGGATGATGTCGAATCGCCGACGACAGATTCGCAATACGGTCATCGTTCTTGCGCTGATCGCCGTGACCATTTACCTGGGTTTCATCGGCCGCGGCATCTTCGGGATCGGATGACGCGGGTTGGCGTCGTTTATAACGCAATCAGAAGTATTGCATTGGTAACCCACGAACCGATTAAAATCATGATCATCAAAACAAACATGAACCTCACGCGGCAATTATCGACCCGCCGCCTGGTAAAGACTGGGAGTCATCATGGCAAATAGCAGCTATTACGTACCGCACCAGGCCCGCTGGCCGATTGTCGGTTCGATCGGACTTTTTCTGTTGGTCAGCGGTCTGGCCAACTGGATGAATGCCGCCAACACGGCAACCCTTGGCGGCTGGATGGCGATCGCCGGCGCCGCCACCGTGATCTACATGATGTTCGGCTGGTTCGCCGAGGTTATTCGCGAATCCGAAGGCGGCCTGTACAACAACAAGGTCGATGCTTCGTTTCGCCAGGGAATGATTTGGTTCATTTTCTCGGAAGTCATGTTTTTTGCCGCATTTTTCGGAGCCTTGTTCTATGCCCGTATGTTCGCCGTGCCGTGGCTCGGCGGCGAAGGCACCGGTGCCATGACCAACGAACTGCTGTATCCAGGCTTTCAGGCAACCTGGCCGAC
>JAIVHD010000292.1 GCA_020201235.1 Lysobacteraceae bacterium | reverse complement strand
CGAACACCCTGTCGAATCAAGAGCGTGCGCTGACCCTGGTCGAAGGTTTGCTTGTCGATAATTCCACTTGAAGGCATAACGAATTCTCCTAAAAAAGTAGTTGCCAGATGACACGCGCTTGAATGATACGCCACGAAAAATTCAATCTGTGCATCGATTTCATGGTCGATTGGGGCCATCTGGAAATGAAAATCAGAGCGGCTTGATTTTTTTTTGCGCATTTTCCAGAAATCATTTGACTTAATTATATAGCAGATGCTATAAAAAGACCACGAGCGCAACAGGACTCGATTTAAGCAATTTCCAGCGCGATGCTCTGAGCGACGACAGATGATGCCGTCGACTGGTCGGAGTTCGGAGCGGAGTGCTGGTTTTACGACCCCACAAGAAGACGAGGTAGACTTATGACAGACCAACAATCTAAATCCGGCACGATGGACCGCCGGAAGTTCATGACAACCGTAGGCGTTGGAGCCGCAGGCCTGGGCCTTGCGTCCACCGGCATTCTCGGCCCGATGGGCAGCGCGCAAGCGCAGTCCTTCCAGGCCGGTCCGCCCGGCCTGTTTACGGGCATGCAGCCGCGCTCGGTCGGATTCTTCCGCACGATTCCGAAGTATTTCGGCCAGTGGACCCGCCTGCCAGAGCGTCCCTTCGGTGGCTTTGACTTCGCGCTTTGCTATATGGCGGAAGGCGTTCAGGGCATTGACCCGCTGTCGCCGACGTTTCCGAACGGCCAGTTCTCCAACACCAGCGGTCTGTTTGAGCAGCTCTCGCTGCAAGACCCGGCCTCGTCCGGCGTTGTCCCGCCAATTGCTGACGACACCGGCGAACCGCTCGGACCGGTTCCAAGCGGCGTCGGCGGCAACGAAATCCCCGAGCGCTCGGCCGAGTTCTGGCTGCGTGATCTGCGTACCCCCGAGAACCCGCTCAGCGATGCGGCAATCCGTGACGACATGTGGGCTTATATCAACTGGGCACGCCGTGTGTGGGGTCTGGACTTTGACGATCCTGCAGCCGATGGTATCCAGCCCTTTGGTGGTGCCTATACGTACCAGTATCCGGGCAGCCCGGATGCAGACAATCAATACAGCCTGCTGTCGCCGCGCTACGCCGTAGCCTTCGACGATGACGGCAACGTAACCGGCTACGCACGCATGGCACCGACCCTGCTGGCTCCGGATACCGCCTACACCGTTGTTGCGCGTTCCGGCTTCAATAAGGTTCGTGACGGCGGTACCTGGGGTGGCGTCGTCCAGTCAATGGACATTCTTGCCGACATCCAGGCGGTTCGCCGCGGCGAACGTCCGTTCACGACCCCGACCGATCCGGCCCGTCCGCTGAGTGGCACGACCGCACCCAGCCCGGCCAAGCGCGGTGCCCACGGTGGATCAACCACGACCGGCCCGACCGGCGTCGGACCGTACTGGGGTCAGTGGTGGCGTCGAGTTGCGCCGATCGCCGGCATTGATGTCGATGCAGTCGATCCGTCGACCACCATCGATCTGACCAAGGTTTTGGCTGCTGCCGATGGCTCGGCTGCGAACCCGGGCGAGGGCATTCGTCCGGCCGATGGTGTTCCGGAGTCGTTCCCGTGTGATCTGCTGCCGAACCCGGGCAGTGTCGAGATCAAGTCGCGCGCCGACATGGACAGCTCGCCGACCGGCGATCCTTCCGATGGCGGTATTGGCATGCACGATTCGCATGGTGTGATTTCCGGCTTCCCCGATCCGGCCAACGCGGAACTCGACAACGAGCAGAACGTCCCGAGCGCAAACCAGTATGGTCGCGTGCACGGTACCTCTTACCCGCGTTCGGTCCGCTACGATGGTATTACGACCTACAGCTTCCGCAACTTCCTGTTGTGGCCGCCGCGTCTGAATACCACCGCGCTGGGCGATCCGACACAGCCGAACTTCGGCAACATCAACTGGACCATTCCGGGCATGGGCTTCCTTGCCAACCCGGCTGATCCGACCGGTGTGAACCCGCCAGGAAACGGAGCGTTCAACTGATCCGGCCTCGTGCTGACAGGTTGACCTAGCCGATCAATGGCAGATCGGGTCAGGCCCCAGGCCTGGCCCGATTTTTTTTGTCTCGAAAAACGGTTGCCGAATCTGGGTCAATTCGACTTTGCCGCAGCAGTCGATCAACAATCGGTCAGCGTTAAGTCCGGCAGACTCCTGGAGAGTCGTCCAGCAGCTGCTGCGCCATCGCACGTGCAATAGCGATCGATTTGCGGTCGCCGCCGACATGTGAAAGGACCACCGCGCCTTCGATCAGCAAGACCAGCTTGTCGACCAATTCCTCAGGCTCGGCCATGCCGGCCATTCTCGCCAGACGCATGAAATAGTCGCGCTGCTCGCGCTTGTACAAGGCCGCTGCACGATGCGCTGGGTGCTCCAGATCGCCGAATTCGGTCGCGACGTTGATAAACGGGCAACCATGGAAATCATCGCTTGAGACCCAGTCGTCGATGAAGTCGAACAACGCCATGATCTTGTCGCGCGGTGTTTTGGCCCTGGCCTCAATGTAGTCCTTCATGCGGGCATGGTGCTGGTCGCGCATGCGCTGTGTCGCCGCCAGAATCAGGTTGCCCTTGGATCCGAAGTTCTTGTACAGCGTCATCTTGGCGACCCCTGATTCTGCGAGCAATCGGTCGATTCCGGTCGCCGTGCAACCGTGTTCGTAGAACAGGCGCACGGCGGTTTCCAGGAGTTGTTCGCGAGCAGTGCTGGTCATGCCTTTATTTTCATTGTCAATCCGGGTCAAAGGCGGCAGGCTTGTGCGCCAGCCGCAGATTTTCAACGATAGCATAGAGGCTGTGCTTTTCGCAGGCCGCACGGATGGTACGACATTGCTCGGTACTCATGCCGCAGAAAAGGCGTGACCCGGCCTATTCGTCGGACAGAAACTGACGCCGAAGATTGCGGAAAAAAGCGCGCTTGCCCGCCTCGCTGGACCACGGATTTGCATATAAATCGATAACCGATTCGGTCATAACGGACTGATCGACCACGCCTTGCGGCATGAAGGACCGGATCATTCCGACGAATTGCTCAAGTTGCATCTGGCCCTCGGCTCCGGGTTGCTGCAAGGGCTCGAATTCGGGAACCGGCCAGGAATCGAAGGAAACTGCGTCAATCAGTATCAGTCGATCGATACGCTCGGGGTGTTCGACCGCCATCAGCTGGGCGACGCCGCCGCCGATGTCGTGGGCCACCAGGTGCGCCCGGCCGATGCCAAGCGAATCCATCAGGCCAAAGACCATTCGCCGCTGGGCGTTGATCGACACATCGGCAATCTCGGGTCGCGCGGATTGCCCGAAGTTGAGCAGATCCGGCGCGATGACGCGAAAGCGATCGGACAAGGCGGGAACAACCTTGCGCCACATCAGATTGTTCGTTGGGATGCCATGTAGCAAGAGCACGACTGGCCCTTCGCCCTGATCGAGATATGAGATTCGGTGTCCGCCTACAAGCGTTGTTTGAGGCTGCGTCAAAGTGCTTTCCGGAGTCAGGGTGGCACGGCCTGCTGCGGGTTCGCCGGTCTGGCGGGGCTCGGCTTCATTTTTGTAAGGCTCGGAAGAAGGCCCACCGGCAGCCGCGAGTGCCAGGCTGCAGATGGCGAGAATAAAACTGATCGTCAGAAAAACTGGCTTTGCATACATGAGAAGCTCCTTGATTTAGTTAAGTCTTAAACGCTGCGTCGATGCGGCACGGCTGCGTCAACGGGAACAATATTGGTTTCAATTTTAGTGTATTGAACGTTCAAGTCGGACGCTGGCCCGGGACACCTTGCAATCAGCACCGCGAAGCCGGGGGCTTGGCGGCGATGAAAGTGGCGAACAGGCCGGCCAAATTACACACTGGCGGCAGGTTTGCTGCCCGTCTGTCTGTTGGTGCACATGAAAGCCAGATGGATCGCGCCGGAACCATTTTGCGCCACGACTCGTCGGTCTCCTTGTGCGACTCGCTCAGCGAGGGCTTCGATTCGTCGGTACGGCCAAGGCCACGGCCCTGTCGATTGAACGCCCGGAACCCGTGCGGTTAAACGAACCGGCCGGGAAGGTGATTCCATCGATGTGAACGAAGGTCCCGAAACGATTGCTTGGCACGCCACCTGCGGCACCCGGAAAGCCGACCTGGCTGTACGGCAACTGGACCTCGCCATAACCCGCCTGCGACGGCACGATCGTGCCTTGCTGCCGTTTTTCGAACGCGCCAAAGACTGCGACCCGGTTTGTCTCGACCGGCTCGGCAACATCCGGAATCCGATCGGGGTCAATCGTCGCGGTCGCCTCGATCGGGTGGCTGATCCCATCGGTCTTGTCGAACGCGCCATAGATCGGGCCTCCCGCGGCGGTCGCGACCTGTGCGCCAATCAGAAGAGAGATTGCCAGGGTCAGATTTGAGAGTTTCAATGTGTTCATGCTTACTGCTCCGTATGGGTGATTACTTTCATTGCCCGGTCAAGGTAGACCGGTCTGTTTACTACTGTGAATATACAGACCGGTCTGTTCAGAATATCTTGCAATTTGCTACAATTTATTTTTCAGTCGAATTGCAAAGAGCGCGTTCCGTTAAACCCGGATGATTCACCACGCGATGGTAGAGGCGGCCCCAGACCCGGTGATTACAGCGTTTTAACGACCGAGCGTAGCGCAAACGGGCTCGCCCGTGCGGTGAGGATGCGCGACCGAGTGAAACGCTGTAGGCGCGGGGTCCGGGGCCGCCCCAGTCGATCGGGTGGTAATCATCCGGGTAAAAAAATCAAAAAGGCCCGGCGTGGTGCCGGGCCTTTTGGTTCACGAGATCCCCGAAAGCGCTAGTGGGCCATGCGGCTAATTAGGTAACACTCAGCCGTCGCACAAGCGTTGTGGGGCCGGCGCGACTCGGCGTTGCATTTCTTGGCAAGGGAGCGGCCATTCCCTGCGAAACGCGCCTTGATTCGCACCGGCACAGTGGCTCTGAGTGTTACCTAATTAACCGCATGGCCCACTAGGGTTCAGTCGTGGGGGGCCGTTTCTGCCAGGCTTGGTCGTTGCGCGATCGTCTCGTACCATTGCTTGAGTTCCGGTGTGAGGGTCGACCATTCCAGGCCGTCGACGCCAGCAAGCCGAAAGTCAAGATAGCCCAGAGAGACTGCCAGTGCCAGGTCACCGAGATCTGGTGTCGGCGAGTCCGAAACCATTCCGGCCATGACCGGAAACGAATTGTCCAGTGCTGCGATACGCCGTCTGGCCATCGGGTCCGTTTTCAAATCGACCTCGAAGCGGCGCGCGATCACCAGCCCAACCGCCGAATCGATTGCCCCGGCAGCCAGGCCAAGTTTGGCCAGAGCCGGTTCCGGTGCTCCCGCCGGAATCAGGGCCGGGTCGGGGAAGAGCCGCTCCAGGTAGTGCGCGATGATCAACGACTCGGTCAATTGTTGTCCCTGGTCGGTCACCAGCGTTGGTACGCGGGAAAACGGATTGGCCTCAACCAATTCTTCTGGACTGTCCCACGGGTTGAGCCAGTTGATCTCGACTTGCTCGCCGAGATTCTTTTCGATCATCATGGCGCGGATGATGCGCGCGTACGGCGAGGCCGCAGATGCATAGAGTTTCATGGCAATCATTCTCCCTGTGTGTCGAGCAGACGGTCCACCAGCTCGCGCATTTTCTCCTTATACAACGGCTCGTCAATCAGGCCCTGATCGTAGAGTTGCTTGAGCTGCCGAAGTTGCTGTTCGAGTTGCTGTTCGCGCGATGGCACTTCGGTCGGTGGTGCGGATGGTTGAGCGGGCGCGGCTGCGGGCGAACGCGGCTCGGCTGAAAAGTCGGGCGTGGCGCGGCCGCGATCGTCGTGGCTGGCCGGTCGACTCGGCTCGACGCTTTGTTGGGTCGCCGGCCTTGGCTGCGTTAGGCCGGCCGCCGGACTCGGTGGCGCGGCTGAAAAATGTGCAAGATCGAGCACGATCCAGTCTGTTCTCGATGGCTCGGCAAAGCGGGCACCGGCGGGCAGGATCGGATTCCAGTCCGATTTGCTCTGCCGTCGTCTCGACCCAATTTCCGTTTTCAGGCCGACCTGTCGGTCCAGGTCAAGTTCGTTGGGCCCGGCCGCAACCCGATGCCTGGAGCGTCCCTGTTCCAGAGTTGGATCGACTTCGATCGACCCGAAAATCAAGTGCAAGTCGCCGTTGCGGTGAAAGGTTCTGAAAAAGGTCGACTTCGACGAGTTGGTGAATCCGACCGTGGCGTCGCGGCGAATTTGCGAGACTGCGACCGCGATATCCTCGTCGGCATCTGCCTGATTGAATTCCGCGATCAGGCCGGGCACCAGGCGTTCGAGTTTTTGCTCGGTAAATACCGGGCGCTGATTGACGCTCCGATTGCGCCGGAAAAGTCCCTCGGTCTGCTTTTCCATTTTTAGGCTGGAAAGTGCGTTGAACAGGCGATCGGCATTGAGTTCGACCGGATGATCGTTGGCTTGAGCCGACTTTTCGATCCGGAAGGTCTCCAATTGGTCGCCCGGTATAACTGCGGGCATTTGCGCGTTTGCCGCCAGAGCGCAGACAACCAACAAGACCAGAAACATGGTGGATCGCGCAAGCTGTCGCGCTCGGTTGCGGTTGCTCGACGGTGCCCAGACGGATGTTCGAGCAGTTTGACGACGATTGCGGTTGCAAATAGTTAGCAAATTCATTTTGATTCCTCTGCCCTTATTGATCGGGTGCGACGATGACGGCACCAGACTTGCCGCCGCTTTCCACATGTTCATGCGCGCGAACGATTTCGTCAAGCGGATATTGGGTATCGATCGCATGCCGCAGCGCATTTTGTTCGAGCAGCCTGGTTATGCCGGTTATAAGCTGTTGGCGTTGGGACGAAGGCAACAGGTAAATCAGCGGCAGGTACAGGCCAATGGATTTGAAAAGCAGCGGGTAGAAGGGCAGCACCGGCTGCTTGATTCGAGCCGAACCATAGGCGAAGATAACCCCATTGGGCCGAATGATGCGTGCATGTTCGTCGATGTTTGAGCCAAATTCGGAATCGATAATGTGATCGACCCCATCGCTTGACGTGCACCGCAGGATGTCGTCGCCGAGCGTCGGGCTGGTGTAATTGAAAACATGGTCGGCCCCGGCTTCGTGCGCTCGCTCGATTTTTTCGTTTGAACCAACCGTGGCGATCACGACAGCTCCGGCGAGCTTGGCCATTTGCACTGCGTAATGGCCGACGGTGCCGGTGCCACCCGTTACGAGCACGATTCGGTCCTTGACCGGACCGGCCGCATGCACACAGTGCCAAGCCGTCGAGGCCGGAATGCCAAGGCACGCGCCGGTGGCGAAATCGACATGGCTCGGCAGCGGAACGGCCTGTTCGGCCGGCAGTGCAATGTATTCGGCGGCGGTGCCGTTCGCGCGCTCCCATTGTGCATTCCACAACCAGACGCGCTGTCCAATGCGCGAATCCGGGACGCGTTCGCCGACCGCCTCGATTACACCGGCACCGTCGCTATGGGGAATGATGCGCGGCCACGCCAGCGGACCGCCCCGCGCACCGGCGCGTGCCTTGACGTCCGAAGGGTTGACCGCCGAGGCATGCACGCGGACCACGACCTCGTGGGGTTGTGGTGTGGGCTTTTCGGTTGATCCGAGTTTGAGTACTTCTCCGGCGGCACCGGTCTGTTCATAATATGCGATACGCATCTTTGGCAAGTCCATTGATGACGGGTTTGGCACCGATCGAGGCTGAATCGGTCAGGAAAAACGGCTTCGGGTTCATGTTCGCAGAAGTACAGTGCGGCAGGTATGTGGCGCTTGCGCGCTGCAGGCGATGTATTTTCCTGACGGCGCTCACCGTACCGACACGGGGCGGGTCGGGTGATCATTCACCTTTTACTCCGGCTTATTCATCACCCTTCTACGACGACACCGTCGGCTCCCGCATAGGAGCGTTTCGCTTGGTTGTGCATCCTCACCGGACAGGCGAGGATGCGTTGGGTGCACGGGGTCGCGAAACATCTCAAATGCGTCATCTGACAGCGTCTCGAGACGCAAGGGTGGTGAATAAGAAGATTGATGGATGACGCTTCAGTTCACTCCGGCAGTATTGCGGCTCAATCATTCGTGTAGAGCTGCATTCACATCAAGCCACCACGGAGGAGGTTGCGGCGACTTTCCAGTTTCCGGTCTGCGCCTTGACACTTCCGATCAAGCGGTCGAGTTCTTCATACGAAGCGCCGCCACGGGCTGAGATGTTGAAGCCCAGGACCATGCACATCAGCAATTCGGCTCGGTCGTCAATATGGCCGGCAAAGGTCTGGCCGCTCTTTTCAGCTCTTTTCAGCGCATTGCACAGTGCCGTCCGGACCCGCCCACGGTAGCCGCGGGCGCGCATCACAATGGCTTGCGTTTCGCCGCCGTCCTCTGCCATCAGATTGATCAGCATACAGCCGCGCCGGTCGCCGACCGATGCCCACGTTTTGAGATTTTCGAAAAACTCGTCGATCGCTGCCAGTCCATCCGGGTTGTTCTCCAGCGGTTCGATCAGTGCACGATTGGTCTTTTGCTCATAGCGATCCAGTGCGGCCTCGAGCAGCTTTGTCTTTGAGCCAAATGTGTTGTATATGCTGGACTGACTGATCCCAAGCACTTTCTCTAGCTGTCGAGTGGTCGCTCTCGCGCCGCGTTTCCAGAAATACTCGAGAGCGGTTTCCAGCGTCTCATCAGCGTCGAACTGACGCGGCCTTCCAAGATTTCGGCTTTCTTTGCTTTCTTCGACCTGATTTAAAGCGGTTATCACGCGGTTCTCCCGTCATTCTGCCTTGAAAGTATTTTCAAACATACTTTTGGATTATATGCTTCAAAGCTTTGGTTTTCAATGCCAGACAGATCCGAAAGCGCGCGGGATGTCAATAAATTCAGGAAGATTCGAGAAACTTCTCCGCATCCAGTGCCGCCATGCAGCCACTTCCCGCTGACGTGACCGCCTGCCGATAGACATGATCCATCACGTCGCCAGCGGCGAAAACGCCCGCAACGCTGGTTGCCGTGTAGTTGCCGTCCTGGCCCGATTGGATTCGGATATAGCCCGCCTCGTTCATGTCGAGCTTGCCCTTGAACAGTTGCGTGCACGGGTCATGGCCGATGGCGATGAAGACGCCGTGGGTTTCCAGTTCGGTGATTTCGTCAGTTTCGACGTGGCGAAGTCGGACCCCGGTGACGCCGTCATCGTCTCCGACAACTTCGTCCAGGGTGTGATTCCATTGGATCGTGACGTTTCCGCTCTTTGCCCGTTCGAGCAGCCGGTCCTGAAGGATTTTTTCCGAGCGCAGCGCGTCGCGACGGTGAACCACGGTGACTTCGCTTGCGATATTAGAAAGAAAAAGCGCCTCTTCGACGGCCGTGTTGCCGCCTCCGATCACCACGACTTTCTGGTTGCGGTAAAAAAAGCCATCGCAGGTTGCGCAGGCTGAAACGCCGCGGCCTTTAAATGCATCTTCTGACGGCAGCCCGAGATAGCGTGCTGTGGCCCCGGTCGAGATGATCACTGCATCGGCGGTGTAGCTTTGGCCCGAATCGCCGACCGCGGTAAAC
>JAIVHD010000291.1 GCA_020201235.1 Lysobacteraceae bacterium | reverse complement strand
GCTTGTAACTGCGGCAGCGCTTCATTGGGGACTTTTTGCGGTTCGCTGCCCGGTTGCAGTTGAAGCTCGGCGACCGCCGGCGAAAACAGTTCCGCCATGCCGACCAGTAACTGCGGATTGCGCATGTAGAAGCTCAAGGTGCCGCCGCCGGCGGGGATTGCGTTGTCGGCCATCTCGAGCTCGTCGGCGGCCAGGAACACGCCCTGTAAATTGGTGATCATGGGCGGAATCGGGCGGTTGAGCCCTTGTTGCAGGGTCGCTGCATTTTCCGCGATGCCCTCAAACGCCGGACAGGTTGGCGGATTTTCGACCCAGCCGTCAACCATCGAGCGCCCAAATTCACGCGCGGCGACCAGGTCGAAGGCCATGCCGAGATTGAACAGGCCGGTCAACGGGCGATCGATCGAAACCGGTGCCTGCGCGATTGGCATCAGTCCCTGGCCGATCGCAGGCGAGGTTTCGATGCGGGTCAGAAAGTCGGCGTTGCTGGCGTTCAGGCGGCTGTAGCCGAACACCACACGGGGTATCGCGGTGGTCAGCGCGTCGAGCTCGACCGCGCAGGCTGGCGTGGCGCGCAGCTGCTCCAAGGCTTCGGAGCCGCCGATGCGCGCCAGCATCGAGTCGGGGTTGAGCAATTCGGCCACCAACAGGCGCCAGTCCAGGAACCCGCTGCCGTAGGCGGTCAGGCCGGTTTCGGCATTGAATGCGTCCAGCGTTTTGACATCCATGGGCAAGGCCGGTCCGGTCAGGCCGGCAAGGCGTGCGAGCATCGTCGGATCATCGGGAATCAGCGCAAGCGTCGCGGCGTTTTCCGAATGCTGCAGGGCAATCCCGAAGCCGGGTTCGAATTCAAACCAGATGATCGACACGCCATCGACGTCGCGACGCGGCAATGGCTTGTCCAGGCGGGCTTCTACCCGCTGAATCAGAGCTTCGAAGCGGTCATTGTCCGATAGCTCCAGATGGACGAAAGGAAACAGTGAAACTGAATGAATGGCATACGTCGGGTTGGCATGCAGTCCCGCATTTTCCCAACCTTCGCGGGTCGCAAGTTCGGTGATTTCTGCAACCAGGGCGCGCATCTCGGTCGACACCTCATCGTCTTCGGCAAGGGCATCCAACAGACTGTCGTTGGCGGCTGACGTCGCATCGTTGACGGCCCAGATTTTGTCGATCACATGGCTTGGCAGCCGTTCAAGGTTGACATAGGCATAGGCCGTATCGCGGTCGATCCGGTCGATAAATGCGTTGCTTGGCGACGTTCCGGCCGCGCGCGCGGGCTGATCGTCGATCGTTTTTGAATCGGGGGCATCGGACTGGCCGCAGCCTGCCAGTACCAGCGTCGACGCCAGTATTGCAATCCAAATCTGCTTCATTACGGTCTCCATTGGGCTTTATAGGTACAATCTACATACATAGTGTTATATAACACCAATACACTTGTCAAGTCCGATTTGCTTGCCCGACCCCGGACCACAGGGCGGTGGTCCTGCTCAAGGTCGCGCGAGTCGGGCGATGCGAAAGGGCGCGCTCTCTCGCCCGCGTGCATTGTCGACGGTGGCCGATCAGCCGGGATCATACGCGTTTCCGGCGTGCGCCGCGTCGATGCCAGCATCGGCGTTGAGCGCAGCCGCACGATTGTGGTCATAATACCGGCGGAGTCGGCTGAACAGTCGCTGTCCCGAAAGGGGTGGAGGAAAGTCCGGGCTTCGAAGGGCAGGGTGCCAGGTAACACCTGGGAGGCGCGAGCCTACGGAAAGTGCCACAGAAAACGAACCGCCTCCGGTCCCCTCGGGAATCGGCGGTAAGGGTGAAAAGGTGCGGTAAGAGCGCACCGCGTCGCGGGTAACCGTTGACGGCAGGGCAAACCCCACCCGAAGCAAGGCCAAATAGGGATGCATTGGCGTGGCCCGCGCCGCATCCGGGTAGGCTGCTCGAGGCGGCTGGTGACAGCCGCCCCAGACGAATGACTGTTCCAGACAGAACCCGGCTTACAGGCCGACTCCGGAGAAGGGGGCATTCGTGCCCCCTTTTTTTTGGATCATGAGTCCCGCCTTATTCACCAGCCCACCGACTGCGGCACGGCCATGCCCCTCGTCTGCGGCGTTTCGCTCGGTCACGCATCCTCAGCGGACAGGCGAGTACGCAGCCGCTGCGTATCGTCGCGAAACGCCCCAGCCACGAGACCTGACGGTACCTCGTGACGCAGGGGTGGTGAACAACGCGGGTTCAACCGGCTGAAAGCAGGTCGCGTATGGTGTCCTCGGTGATTGGCGGCTCGTCCTTGCGGCGGCCCTCGCCGTAAACGCCGTCGGCCAGTTTCTGTTTGCGCTGCTGCAGTGCCAGGATTTTTTCTTCGACCGTACCTTCCGTGACCAGCTTGTAAATAAACACCGGTTTGCTCTGGCCGATACGGTGGGCCCGGTCGGTGGCTTGGTGCTCGACCGCCGGGTTCCACCACGGGTCGTAGTGGATGACAGTATCGGCCTCGACCAGGTTGAGGCCGACACCGCCGGCCTTAAGGCTGATCAGAAACAGGTTGACCTCGCCGCCGCGGAAGCGCCCGATGGCCTCGTCGCGCTTGCGCGTTTGGCCAGTTAGTTTAGCGTATTCGATGCCGAGCGCGTCGAGCTCGCGCTCGATCAGGCCGAGCATGGTCGTGAACTGTGAAAACAGCAGCACGCGGCGGCCGTCTTCGAGCAGGCCCGGCAACAGGTCCAGCAGCAATTCCATCTTGGCCGACGGCGCGCCCTGGACACCGGCGGTGGTCGCCGGCAGCAAGCGCGGATCGCAGCACACCTGGCGCAGCTTGAGCAGCGCTTCGAGCACGACGATGTGGCTGCGAGCCAGGCCCTTCGTCGAAATCGCGTCGCGGACCTTTTTTTCCATCGTCAGGCGAATGCTCTCGTAGAGCTGGGCCTGCTTTCCGCTGATTTCGGTCGAGCGCAGCAACTCGGTCTTGGGCGGCAGCTCGGCGGCTACCCGATCTTTGGTCCGGCGCAGCAAAAACGGCGCGATGCGCTGTTTGAGGCTGACCAAACGTTCGTCGTCGCCGTGTTTTTCGACCGGCGTGCGATAGTTTCGATTGAAGGTTTCACGATCGCCCAGAAAGCCGGGCATCAGGAAGTCGAACTGGGCCCACAACTCGCCCAGATGGTTTTCCATCGGCGTGCCGGTTAGACACAGGCGATGATTTGCGACCAGCGCCCGAACAACCTGCGCGGCCTGCGCGTCGGGGTTCTTGATTTGCTGGGCCTCGTCGAGAATCAGATAGTGCCAAGGCTGCTTTAGCAGCACCTTACGATCGCGTGGCAGCAGCGGGTAGGTGGTCAGCACCAGGTCAAATTCGGCCAGCCGGGCAAAGTCGTCGGCCCGGTCCGGACCATGCAGGACCAGCACTTTGAGGCCCGGCGTAAATTGCGCGGCCTCGCGTCGCCAGTTGCCCATCAGGCTGGTCGGAGCGATCAACAGACTCGGCTGCTGCATTCGCCCGGCGCGTTTTTCGACGGCCAGATGGGCCAGCGTCTGGATCGTCTTGCCCAGACCCATGTCGTCGGCCAGGATGCCCGCCAGTTGCTGTTCGCGCAGAAATTGCAACCAGTTTAGCCCGTGCTGCTGATAATCGCGCAGCTGGCCCTTAAACGTGGTCGGCGGCTTGACCACTTTCAGGCCCGAAAAATCGGTCATTTTGCGCGCCAGCTTCTTGAGATTATTCGCGCCCTGAACCGGAACGCCTTCGAGATCCAGCAGGCGCGTGGCGTCGGGCCTGGACAGCCTCAGCCGGTCGAAATCGACTCGGTCGAACAGGTCAAGAATGGTCTTGAGCACCGGCTCGATCTGCTCGGTTGGCACGCCGACATAGTGGCCCTCGCCGGTATCCAGGTAAACCTTGTCAGGTAACTGGTCGGGTTGGTAATGCTCGATCAGCTGGCTGATCAGCGGCAGTAGCGGCATGCTCCAGCCGTCGAACTCCAGGTCGAAGCGCAGGCTAAACCAGTCGTTGCCGTCGGCCTCGACTTCGCCATCAATGCTGTCGGACTCACTGACCGTAAACTGTCGGTCAGCCGATTGAGAGATTTGCCAGCCCTCGGCCTGCAAGCCGGGGGCTGAGGTTTCGAGCCAGCCGAACCAGGCGTCGCGCAGTCGCGTGCCCTGCTGATCGCCGGTCAACCGGAAGCGATCGGAATCGAAGGCCAGCGGTTCGAGATTGTAGTTAGCCAGTTGCTGCCGCGCGTGGTCCTCGGCGGCCGCATCGCGGTGCACGCGCAACACGTACTGGCCGGCTTCGGTCACGATGACCGATTCGGGGTGGTCAGGCGTAACCACCGTGTCGCCGTAGGCAAAGCCGAGTCGGACCTCGGATTTGGCCGGGTCAGACGGGTTCAGCCGCACGTGCAGCATCGGCTTCGGTGGCTGCTTGATTTCCTTGAATGCAACCTCGACCGGGGTCGGCAGGTCGGGAAACGAAAGTGCGATCCGGCGGCTGATTCGGCGCGCATCGTCCAACGGGATGGCGGGTGCCTGGCGCAGCATTTCAAGCTTGCGCAGGTCTACGCCAGAGGGCAGCCGGGCGCGGCCGAGCTGGTTGTCGCGAGCGCGCGCTCGCGCTCATCGCGCCAGAAGGCCCGTCCCGACTCAACCATTTTCATCAGCGCCAGATGACCGGCGGCGCCCGCAATCTGCAACTGATTACTAAACTGGCTTTCGCCGCGAATCAGCGACAGAATCTCATTGTCGCCGTGACGAACGTACTCGGGCCGGTACCAGTTGGATGCCAGCGACGAAACCGAAGCTTTGCGGCCCTGGGTCCAGCCGGCCTCGGTGGTCTTGGGCCGGGCAACGATCAGGCTGACGTCGACTTCGGATTCGCGCCCGTCTGCCGCCAGTGAATACAGCAGCGTCTCGTCGTTGTCAGAGGTTGTCTCTGCCGCCGTCAGTTGGGTCAGCCAGGTATCAAGCTCGGCTGCATCACCGGCCTCGTCCGGCGCAAGCGCCCGCCAGGTCAGGACCATGGCGATTACATGCTTGCAGTTAAAACCAACCGAGCAACTGCACTCGCCATCCAGCACGATGCCGCCCTGGCCCTGGGTAATCTCGATGCGTTGCCGGTATGGCTCGAACGCACTGCCCTGGCAGCTTCCGGTCAACAGCAGACCGCCGTCGGGCAAGCGTTCGACCGCGCCAAGGGAGGCGCGACCGTCGCGAAAATAACGGCTGCCGCGCTTCCACGCACCGGAATCGCACTCGCGCGACAACCACGCGGTCGAGAGTTGCTGGGGACGAATCATCAAATTGGGTCGGTGTCGAATTGCAACCCGGCATCGTAGCGCATACGTAGTCAATGCGCTGAGAAATCTAGAACCACGCTGCGGTCGCGAGGGCTCGACCGGTGCTGTGCGCTTGGGCGCGAAAGGCCCCGGCTTTCGCACCTGGAAGCGTCTCGTCACGGCAGGTGGTGAATTGAATAAGGCCGGTTGAAAGCTCGCCTGATGCCGCTCAATCTCCGGCCAACAGGGCCTGGATGGTGTCTTCGTCGATTGGCGGCTGGTCTTGCTTGCGACCTTTTCCGTAGACGCTCTGGGCGAGTTTTTGTTTACGTTCCTGCAGCGCGAGGATTTTTTCTTCAACGGTGCCTTCGGTGACCAGCTTGTAGACGAACACCGGTTTGTCCTGACCGATTCGGTGTGCGCGGTCGGTGGCCTGGTGCTCGACCGCCGGGTTCCACCACGGGTCGTAGTGGATGACGGTGTCGGCCTCGACCAGGTTGAGGCCGACGCCGCCGGCCTTGAGACTGACCAGAAACAGCGCAACCTCACCGTCGCGGAAGCGCTGGATGGCCGCCTCGCGCTTGCGCGTCTGGCCGGTGAGCTTGGCGTAGGTGATGTGGCGCTTGTCCAGCTCTTTCTCGATCAGGCCGAGCATGGTCGTGAACTGCGAGAACAGCAACACTCTGCGGCCTTCTTCCAGCAGCTCCGGCAAGAGTTCGAACAGCAGGTTGAACTTGGCCGACGGCGTGGCCGCAGCACCCGGCATGCTTCGGCTCAGCAAGCGTGGGTCGCAGCAAACCTGGCGCAGTTTGAGCAATGCCTCAAGTACGATGATGTGGCTTCGGGCCAGACCCTTGGCGGCGATGGCCGTGCGGACCTTCTTTTCCATGGTCAAGCGGACGCTTTCGTAAAGTCGCGCCTGTTTGGAATCGAATTCCGCGCGGCGCAGCAGCTCGGTCTTTGGCGGCAATTCTGATGCAACCAGATCTTTGGTCCGGCGCAGCAGAAAAGGTCCGGTGCGCCGGTTGAGCCTTTCCAGCCGGTCCGAGTCGTTGTGCTTTTCGATCGGCGTGCGATAGGTCTGCGTGAAATTCTTTTGCTCGCCGAGGAAACCGGGCATCAGGAAATCGAACTGGGCCCAAAGCTCGCCGAGGTGGTTTTCCATCGGCGTGCCGGTCAGGCACAGGCGGTGTTTGCAATCGAGCTTGCGCACCACCTGCGCAGCCTGGGCTTTCGGGTTCTTGATTTGCTGGGCTTCGTCCAGTATCAGGTAGTGCCAGCGCTGTTTAAGCAACAACGCGCGATCTCGCGGCAGCAGCGGATAGGTGGTCAGAACAAGATCGAAATTGGCCAGATGGTCGAACCAGGTTGAGCGCTCGGGTCCGTGCAACACGACGACGCTGAGCTTTGGCGTGAAGGTCTCGGCCTCGCGCCGCCAGTTGCCCATCAGGCTGGTTGGTGCCACGATCAGACTCGGCTGCTGCATCCGCCCGGCGCGCTTTTCGATTGCCAAATGGGCCAGCGTCTGGACCGTCTTGCCCAGGCCCATGTCGTCGGCCAGAATGCAAATGGGCCAGCGTCTGGACCGTCTTGCCCAGGCCCATGTCGTCGGCCAGAATGCCGCCGAATTCGTGTTCGCGCAGAAATTGCAGCCAGTCCACCCCGTGCTGCTGGTATTCGCGCAGCTTGCCCTTGAACGTGGTCGGCGGCTTGACAGTCTTGAGTCCGGAGAAATCGGCCAGCTTGCGCGCCAGCTTCTTCAGGCTGGTTGCACCGCGCACCGGGATGCCTTCGAGGTCCAGCAGCCGGGCAGCGTCGGGCCGGGCCAGTTTCAGCGCATCGTCGTCGGCCCGGTCGAACAAGTCGACAATGGTCTTGAGCACCGGCTCGATCTGTGTGGCCGGCACGCTGACGTAATGGCCGTCGCCGGTATCCAGGTAAAGCGTTTCGGGCAGGGCACCTGGCCGGTAGTGGTGCAGCAACTGGCTGACCAGCGGCAGCAGCGGCATGCGCCAGCCATCGAACTCCAGGTCGAAGCGCAGGCTGAACCAGTCGTTGCCCTGCGCTTCGACTTCGCCGTCGATGCCGTCGGATTCGCTGACGGTGAAATCTCCATCGCCGACAAGATCGATCCGCCAGCCCGCCTCGCGCAGCCTCGGTGCGACGGTCTGCAGCCAATCAAACCAAGCGTCGCGCAACGCTGTGCCCTCCAGCCCGCCGGCCAGTCGGAACCGCTCTTCGTTGATCGCTTCCAGGCCGCTATCAACCAGGGTTTGGGTGAGTTTTCGTTCGGCGCTGCGGTCGCGATGAAGCTTGAGCAAACGGGAGCCGTATTCGACGATGCGGTCGGTTTGCGGATGGCCGGGCGCTACCGTCAGATCTTGGTAGCAATACATCAGGCCGGCACCCGTTTGAGCTGGCCGCTCGGGGTCGAAGCCAATGTTCAGCCAGCCCGAAGGTATAGCGTCTATGAGCTCGTACTCCACCTCCACCGGGGTCGGGAGTTCAGGCATCGCCAGCGCCAGCTTATGACTGAGACGATTGGCCGCGCCAGCCGGTATGGTTGGTGCGCGGGCCAGCCATTTTAGAGTGTCGTTGTCCACGCCGCGTGGCAGGTCCAGGGTGCCGACTGTAAGCGCATCAGGATCGACATAACAGGGTGGGTCGGTGGGCACCAGAATGCCGCTGTCCCGGATCTGTATCTGCACGCTGTAACCGCTTTTATGGTCGCCGGTCCAGCCCAGTTCCAGCGCGCGCGGCCGGTCGGTCCGAAACGGGCCCAGCCGTTCGGCGCCCCAGAACGCGCGCCCGGACTCGGCGATCTTCATCAGCGCCAGGTGGCCGGCCGCGCCTGAAGCGGTAAACGCATTCGCCCATGGATCTTCCGCGCTGGCCTGGACCAGCGTGAGGATTTCCTCGTCGATCGCGCGCAAATAGTTCGGACGGTGCCAGGAATTGCGGATCGCGGGCGGCTGGGTGATGCGTCCCTTGCCCCAAGCCTCGTCTTTTTTGCGACGGGCAACGCAAAAATGGATCTCGATATCACGACCCGGGCCCGGCACTTGGTCGAGCAGATACAGCAAGGCTTCCGGCGACTCGGCCTGCTGGTCGGCGTGACCTGGAAGTTCGGCCAGCCAAAGTTCGACTGCGTTGGCCGTTTGTTCGGGATCAGCCGGCTTGCCGGACGCGAGTGCCTGCCAGGTCAAGATCAGTGCGACGACATGCTTGCAGTTGAATTCAACTGGACAGGAGCACTCGCCGTCGAGCACGAAATCCTTGCCGTCGCGCTGGATTTCGATCTGCTGCTCGTACGGCTCGAATTGCGACCCCTGGCAGGAGCCGAACAGGAGCACAGTGCCATCGCGCAGGTGCTCGACGTTTTCGAGCTTCGCATAGCCGTCGCGAAAATAACGGCTGCCGCGCTGCCACGAGCCAGAATCGGTCTCGCGCGTAAGCCAAGCGGCCGAAAGCTGCTGGGGAAGAATCATCGAAATCCGGCTATTTCATAAAGAAAACGAACAGCAGAGAGTACATCACGAGTGTAGCTATTGGTCGTTTCTTTGCTTCAACTCCTAGCAGCCTGTCGGACTTAACGCTGATCTACTGCGGAAAAGCCGGATTGGGCCAGATTTCCCGCTCTTTTTCGTTAAATAGGCCCACTATTCGCCTCAAAAGATCGAAAAATCTGGCTC
>JAIVHD010000290.1 GCA_020201235.1 Lysobacteraceae bacterium | reverse complement strand
TTTCGAGTTCCTGCGCGCCTTCGTTGACCAGCGCGCCCCAGCTGGTGAGCGGTTCCTGCACGCCAAGCCCTAAAAAGCTGAGGAACGATTCAACCAGAATGACTTGCGGAATGGTGAGGCTGACATAGACCACGACCACGCCGAGCAGGTTGGGGACGATGTGGCGCACGATCACCTGGCGCTCGGTTGCACCGGCTGCGCGTGCGGCCTCGATGAAGGCCTTGTTCTTCAGGCTGAGCGTCTGGCCGCGCACGATGCGGGCCATGTCCAGCCAGTTGACCGCGCCGATGGCGACGAAGATCAGGAAGATGTTGCGGCCGAATACGACCATCAGCACGATCACAAAAAACATGAACGGCAGCGCATAGATGGCATCAACCGCGCGCATCATCCAGTTGTCCACGCGCCCGCCCAGGTATCCGGCCACGGCGCCGTAAGAGACGCCGATGAGCAGCGATACCAGCGTTGCGATAACACCGATGAGCAGTGAGATCCGCCCGCCCACCATGACCCGCTCGAACAGGTCGCGACCCAGCGCGTCGGTACCCATCAGGTGGCCGGTATCCAGCGATGGCGGGGTCGAGTAGTGATCCCAGTCGGGGATTTCATGGTCCCAGGGGTTGAGCAGCGGCCCGATTGTGACCAGCACGATGATCAGCAGCAGGGTGATGGCCCCGGCGAGCGCCGCCCTGTTGCGCTTGAGCCGGTGCCAGGCATCGACGTATAGCGACCGGCCGACGATCGCACGCCGGTCCAGGGCCTGGTCGAAGACATCGATTTCCGGGCTTGCCGGGTCAGGTGTCATAGCGAATCCTCGGATCCAGCCAGGCATACAGCAGGTCGACCAGGTAATTCAGCGAGATAATCAAAATGCCGTAGAAAATCACCACGCCCATAACCAGCGTGTAGTCGCGGTTGAGCGCGCCCTGGACGAAGTGGCTGCCCAGACCCGGGATGGTGAAGATCCGCTCGATGACCACAGAGCCGGTGAGAATCGCGGCGGCGGCCGGCCCCAGGTAGGAAATGACCGGCAGTAGCGCAGGCTTGAGCGCATGCCGGAAAATCACCTTGTATTCAGGCATGCCTTTGGCACGCGCGGTGCGGATGAAGCTCGAATGCAGCACCTCTATCATCGATCCCCGGGTGATGCGGGCAATGTAGGCAATCATCGGTAGTGCCAGCGCGATGGCCGGCAGCACCATGCGCGACGGTGAGCCGTCCCAGCCGCCGGCCGGCAGCCAGCCGAGCGTGATCGCAAACAACAGTACCAGCAGCGGGGCGGCCACGAAGTTGGGGATCGAGATGCCGACCATGGCCGCCGACATGACAGCGTAATCGGTCGCGGTGTTCTGCTTCAACGCCGCCCACACGCCGATGACAGTGCCGATGAAAACCGCCAGCAGCAGCGCGATCCCACCGAGGATGAACGAGATCGGCGCACCCTGCGCGATCAACTGGTTGACGGTCCAGTCGCGGTAATGAAACGATGGCCCGAAGTCAAAGCGTGCGATATCGCCCAGGTAGCGAAAATACTGCACGATTAGCGGATCGTCGAGCTGGTACTTGGCCTCCAGATTTGCCTGAATTTCGGCTGGCAGCGCCTTTTCCGAGTCGAACGGCCCGCCGGGCGCGACCCGAATCAGAAAGAATGCCACCGTGATCAGGATCAGCAGCGTCGGTATGGCCGAGGCCAGGCGTTTCAGGGAGTAGTTCAGCATGGGTGATTGATAAGGCGAAAAACGTGCCTCTCGCAGAGACTTGGAGACGCGCAGAAAGGCGATGATAAATGCAAAGGCATGGACTGGCTCTTGCACAGGCGCACAGCGGTCGAGAAAAGCAAGGGCAACAGGCCACAAATCATCTTGTGGAGAGGCCGCGACTCGATCAACCATTCACGCATCTTCACCCTCGACTTTGCTTTGCGCCTTCGCGTCATCGCCGGAGCTGGCTTCGTCTTTGTTTTCGCTGTTTGCCTGCTCATCGAGGGCTTCGGCTCGGGATTTGACGAAGTACATCTGGCGGCTGGGATGGAAGTCCATGACGTTGGGTTCCCAGCCCTTCAGAAGCGGACTGACCAGCCGTTTGGTTACATACGTATAAACCGGCAGAATGACCTGGTCGGCCAGCAGCATGCGCTCGGCTTCTACCATCAGGTTGCGCCTGCGCGCCGGGATGCGTTCGTGCGAAATCTGCTCCAGCAAACGATCGTAGCGCGAATGAGCGTAGCCGGCGTCGTTGCGGCCGTGTTGCGAATGGAACAGTTCCAGAAAGGTGAAGGCATCCTGGTAATCACCAATCCAGCCGGCCCGGTAGACCTGGGTGCGGCGCTTGAGCGAGCGATTTTGCAGAAACACCCGAAATTCCTCGTTGATCAGCCGGGTGCGCACGCCAAGCACCTGCTTCCACATGGCCGAGATCGCGACCGCGATCTTGCGATGATTCTCAGAAGTGTTGTATCGAAAATCCACCTCCAATGGCCGATCCGGGGAGTAGCCGGCCTGCTGGTACAACTCGAGCGCGCGCTGCTCGCGCTCGAGTTGTGTCCATTCGGCGTATTCGGGATCCGGCGGCACATAATCGGGCAGCCCGGCCGGAATCAGGTTGAAGGTCGGGATTTCGCCGAAATGGGTCACCTTCTCGGTCAGGATTTCCCGATCGACCGCCAGCGTCAAGGCTTGGCGCAATGCCAGGTTGTCCTTGAATGGCTCGCGGGTGAGATTGAAACCGAGGAAATACGTGCCGACCCAGGGCGAAACCGAAAGCGCCTGCGGCAGGTTTCGGTTCAGCCAGCGGAACTGGTTGCTGGGCACCTGGTCGGTCCAGTGCAGATCACCGGCCCGAAACCGCTGAAACTCGGTGTTCTCGTCCTCGATCGGATAAAACACGACCTGGTCTAGAATCACACGGTTGGCGGCGTGATAATGCGGGTTGCGTTCCAGCACGATGCGTGAACGCGGCTGCCAGTCGACCAGGCGAAACGCGCCGTTGGAGACCAGCTTGCCGGGCCGTACAAAATCGTCGCCGAATTCGGCCAGCGACGGACTGTGCACCGGGTAGGTCGAGGCATGCGTTAAAAGGCCCAGAAAATAAGGCGTCGGGTCGTCCAGCCGAATCTGCACGGTACGCTCGTTGAGCGCTTCGATGCCGAGCGCTTCCGGCGGCTGCTCTCCGGCCAGGATTGCCTGGGCGTTTTCAACCGGCATCAGAATGCGCGCGGCGGCCGAAGCCGTCGCGGGGTCAACCGATCGACGAAAACTGAACACGAAATCGTCGGCAGTCAATGGATCGCCGTTTGACCATGTGCCGGTTTCGCGCAGGTAAAAGGTGTAAACCATGCCGTCCCGGCTGATGTCCCAGCGTCCGGCTGCTCCCGGGACAAGCCGGCCGTCCGGAGCGGTGGTGGTCAAGCCCTCGAACAAATCACGCAGAATGTTGGCCGTCGGCACGCCATTGGCCCGATGTGGATCGAGCGTTTGCGGCTCCTCGCCATTGCCGCGGTGCAATCGCTGTTCATCGGCCAGGACATGCCCGGCCGGTTTGCCGCTCGCGTCCCAGGCCAACGCCACCGGTTCGGCCAGGCGCATCGGCGCTGGCTCGACCGGATCGCCTTTGCCGCAGCCGGCCAGCGCCAGCACCGCCAACGCAACAATCGACCAATGCATGCCGGCGGCGCAAACCGGCGGCTCCGAACGCAAACCAGCGCGCGACCTGAAGACTGCCTTGCCGGGCACCGCGACGCTCACTTAGTGCCGCTCCGGACGTTGCTGCCCAAATATCGGCACAATTGCAGAATCCCGACCCGAATCCCGATCAGAAGCGGGTCGTCGGGATGCGTGGTCAGCAGGCCGCTCGACGGCACCGGGCCGATTGCCCAAGGCCGTCCGAGCGGCACGCGGCGTCGTTGCAAGCCAGCGCGAAAGGTGGATATCCATGGGGTTGTCTTCAAAGCCTGAAACATCCGCTTGGACCAAGTGCCTTGAAACATAGTAGTACAGCGGGATCAGCGCGTGGCTGTCGAGCAGGCGTTGCTCGGCCGCGTGCAGCAACCCGGTCCGGGCCGCTGCGCGCGCGCCGGCCGCGCGATCGAGAAGGCGATCGAAGTCCGGGTCTTTGAGGAAGGCGTAATTCATTGGGCTTTCGGAGTGAAAATTGCGCAGAAAATTACCCGCGTCGGCCCAGTCGGCAATCCAGCCGCCACGCACGATTTCGGTAATTCGTCCGTGGCGGCGATTGGTCACGAAGACCTTCCATTCTTCGTTGATCAGCCGGGTGCGCACCCCCAGGTGCTGTTTCCACATGGCCGCCACGGCCGAGGCCAGGCGGCGGTGCGCAAGCGATGAATTGAAGCGCAGCTCAACGCTGAGTGGCCGCCCGGGGCCGAAGCCGGCCTGGCGGTACAAGTCACGCGCGTGTTCAATCCTGGTCTCGGCGTCCGGAAACTGCGGGCGGTCGTCGCTTACCGACCAGTCGGGCATGTTTGGCGGCACCAGTCGGTGGGCTGGAATTTCACCGGTTCTGAGAACCCGCTCGGCGATGACTTCGCGATCAATCGCCAGCGATAGCGCATGCCGCAACGGTCGATTGCCCTCAAACGGCGGGCGTTGAAGGTTATAGACGAGGTAAAAAGTGCCCAGGTATGGTGCTACGCGATACGCTGGACCGAACTCCCGGGCCAGCCAATCGCCTCGCCCGGGTGGCACGGATTCGGTAATGTGC
>JAIVHD010000289.1:4768-6540 GCA_020201235.1 Lysobacteraceae bacterium | reverse complement strand
ATGGGCAACATGAAAATTGGCAAATTCAGTGGTGAGACGCGAGGCAAAACCGAGGCTGGGAGACGCAGAATTGTGATACGCAATGTTCGCCCCGGAGAAGTAGCCCTGGTGGAGGACGAGGCGAAAAACCTTCCGAACTATGTTTCTCACAGAACGATCAGAAGGGCGGATGGAAGCGGGAACTATGATGTATTCATCTATCTATCCGTTTGATTGCCTGAATGCGATAGACCTTCACCCTATCAACTCACCCAACGTCGACACCCGCCGGAACCGCACTTCCTCGAACTGTCGGAAGTGCTGTTTCCCGCATTCGAGTTTCATGCGCTCGATCGGTCGGAGCAGGTCGCCGGCCGGGTCCTCCACCGAGCCAGTGCTCTTGGTTTCGGCGACGAAGTACAGGGTCGTGTCGCCTTTGAGCATCAGCGCCCAGTCGGGGTTGTATTGGCCCACCGGGGTCTCGATGACGAACCAGCGCGGCAGCTTGATGTAGAACAGCACGTCGTCGTTGGCCTCGCAGTCCTCTGCGAACCGCCGCTCAGGTGTTGATTCACCGTCGATGACAATGTGCGAGAACAGGGTTTTGTCGGGATTTTCAACCTCATGGACGTTGCCGAGAAAGGTTTCGATCTCACCGTCCTCGAAGCGCCGCATCTCGTAGACCCGGTCGCCGATCTTCTGGTATTCCACGCCCTCGACCAGCACCGCGCTGTGCAGTTATGGCTGCCGAAAATCAGGAATTGAATATTCGGAATGTTAAGTGCATAATGCATGCACTTTGACTACAGTGCTTCAGAGTGTCGCCAATATGCCAAATCTTCAGATTAGAGACCTCCCTCAAGAAATCTACGATGCGCTCAAGGCCGACGCACAAATTGAGCAGCGCAGCCTGACTCAGCAGGCGATCGTGGCTTTGCGCGAGGCCCGGCGACAGCGCCGGACCGAACATCGGACACAGGTGGTTCAGGTTCTCAGGGAGAGCGGGCGCCACTTCGAGTTCAGTGATGATGCGCCAGAATCCCTGATCGCCGATGATCGAAAGCGCTGATTGATGGACAGCGTCGTTCTGGATGCTTCCGCCGCACTGCGCGCGGTCTTGTCGCCGGCCGACCACTCGTCTGTGCTGGCGGCGATTGAGTCGGCATCCGATGTTATGGCCCCGCAGCTATTTGCGGCTGAAACGGCCAACGCGCTGTGGAAATATGAGCGAGCAGGACGACTTGACGGCAAGCAAATGCGCCAAAGGCACGCTGAAGCACTGGCGCTGGTCAGCCTCTGGATTCCGGACACAAGCCTGTTTCCCGAGGCGCTGAGCCTGGCGGCAAAACTTGGGCATCCGGTCTACGATTGCCTCTACCTGATCGCGGCACGGCGCTTCGACGCGCAACTCCTTACTGCGGATCGTCGGCTGGAAACCTTGTTTGCCGAAATCATCTGAACTTGACTGGATGCGGGAACTCGCCGACTGCGCGCGGCGACGTGGCCTGATCGGTAGTGTCCGCAACGCGGCAAGAAATTCAGGCGTCAGCGAATGCATGCTCGATCCGGCTGTAAGAGCCAAGGTGAAGCATTATCTGATTTCCATCGGCTCAGCCGGGCTCAGGCTCCGATTTCGGTCAGTCGGACAGCATGGGTGATTTGCTGCCCATCGTAAAAGTATTCATAGTGCGGGCCCTGGTCAACCGGGCGACATGCGGGCGGACGGAAGACGGCCAGACACTGCCCTTCCGGCCGCCGTACGCTGTGGTAAGCGATGCCCCATGCAGCTTGTT
>JAIVHD010000289.1:0-4736 GCA_020201235.1 Lysobacteraceae bacterium | reverse complement strand
ATGGTAGCGGGTCTCGGCCACGGCTGTCTGCTCATCGTCGGCCGCGTAGTAGATGCCGTAGCTGCCCGGCGAGAAGCGCGACCCGGCGGTGTTCGGGTGCGTGAACGCCGCCATGATTGGTGAGGTGCCGGGGCCGCTGATGCGATCGGCTTCGGGAACCAGCGAAAGGCTACCGACTTGGGTCCGGATTCTTGGGTTGGTCAATGACTCGACTGCAAAGACCGCCTCCAGGTCGTCAGAATCAGCGACTTCTTCGAACGGGTCGATCGGCGGATAACAGCTCGGCACGATACGAACAGCGCGCCGCCAGCATGCGTGACGGACCGGGATCGGTTCATGCATGCCCGGCGGCCATCACCAACCGCGCCAGCCGTCCAGCCAGGTGCGAACGGCATACAAATCGCCAACCTGGCCCGAAGCCATGCGCTCAATCGGTGGACGACCACCAAACGGCGGCGCTGTGTTTTCCAGACGCGGCCAGCGCTTGTACTCCTCGCGGCTCGGAAAGAGCTGCCGCAAGGCCTTCCAGATACCCAGAATGTAGGACACGCGCTCCAGCGTATCGCCGGCAACACGCGCGGGGGCGTCGCGCTTCCACTGATACCAGGACCGCTCCGCAATACCAAGCATCGCGCACTGCTGTTCACGAGACAACTCCCATTGCTGAAGAATATTCAGTGCAGTAGCAATCGCGCCGCTGACATCTTCTGGAACCGGCATTGCAGCCGCTGGCGGACCGGGTCGCGTGGAATTGTTGTCAATTGCTCGCATCGTCGCGCTCCTGATCTCGAAAATCCTGCGAAGACCCGAAAACCCGGCTCACACATGGCGAACCGGGTTCAGTGGCTATATTTTAGCGCAGCAATGCAAAAAATGCAATTTTTACTGCATCGGCGCAGCCAAATCGACATGCGCCAAAGGCACGCTGAAGCACTGGCGCTGGTCAGCCTCTGGATTCCGGACACAAGCCTGTTTCCCGAGGCGCTGAGCCTGGCGGCAAAACTTGGGCATCCGGTCTACGATTGCCTCTAACTGATCGCGGCACGGCGCTTCGACGCGCAACTCCTTACTCCGGATCGTCGGCTGGAAACCTTGTTTGCCGAAATTTTCTGAACCCGGATTCAGCATGGCCCGCGCGCGAGATCATTCCGGGGACAGTGTCCGGTGAACAAATTTTCTTCCACTTCGTGTGTGTGCTGTTTGAGCAAAGTGGGTTCCGCGAAGTTCATCGCCCTCAAGCGAGCCCGCGTAGACTAGATCAGCCGCAGCCCTAACTGCTCGAAAGATTGGAAATCCTGCCGATTCAGGGTCGCAAGCATCGCATTGCGCTCCCGGGCACAGGCGGCGATCATGCAATCAGCCAGCGTGCCGCGACGGCGACCGGTTGCGTTGAAAAATTCGGCGGCCCGCCGTGCATCCTTTTCGGTGAAACAGATCCGTTCGGTCACAACGCGCTCGGCCAGCGCAAGCTCCTCCCGCTGCAACGGCCCGCATAGGAATTCGGTCCAGGCAATCGAATCCATGCAAAGCCGTTGTTCTTCCCGCAACCACTGTCGCAAGCTACTGTCCGCTTCCGTACCCGGCACCAGCGCGCGGATCAGGAAGCAGGTGTCGACATGAATGGACGTCTCAGTCATCCACCCGGCCGCGACCCATCGTGGCGCGCTCGCGGCGGACTTGCGCCGCCCAATCCTTGGCCCGCGCTTCGGTCAGAGCGCAGCTTTTTTGCAGTTCTTCCAGCGCCTGCAGGCCGTTCGCTTCTGGCGGTGTCTCCTGGCTCGCCAACGATTGTACGGCCCGGCGCAGGACTTCGGACTTCGACGTCCCGAACCGGCGCGCTAGTCGCTCCAAGTCGCGAACCGTCCGCGGGTCAAGTGAATACGTGGATTTGATGGTCGGTGTCACCATACGAGAATGGTATGGCCATACTCGGGCTTTGTCAACTTGACTGGATGTTGGAACTCGCCGACTGCGCGCGGCCGAAGGCCGAACAGGCATATTTTCGGTGTGTGCTTCGGGGGTGTGGCCCCGACTTACGGGCTACCAGCAACCCAGCGGACAATTGGCACCCTCTCCGAGCGAAACATCTACCCACAAATTTTGCCGAGGAGCCAACAATTTTGCGTTTAACCCGCCTTAATCACCACCCTTCCGTCACGAGGGGCCGCCAGGTGCCGTGGCTGGGGCGTTTAGCGAGCGAGCGCACCGGAAACGTACTCGCCTGTACGGTGAGGATGCGCGACCGAGCGAAACGTCGCAGACGCGGGATATGGCAGTTCCGCAGTAGGTGGGGTGGTGAATAAGGCGGGTTTAGTCCGGCTTATTCATACGCAACACCCGTGCGCCTGCCACAGAGCAATCAAACACCTACTGCGCGGCCGCAACCGCTGGGCGTCGGCGCGTGGGCCAAGCGTGTACGATGATGCGCTTGAGCACCGAGCCGTATTGGGACCAGAATCCGGCGCTGTTGTAGTGGATGCCGTAGCGCTTGCAGATGGCCCGGACGCGTGGCGCGATCTCGACGTAGCGCGGGGCCGGCAGGTCCGGAAACAGGTGGTGCTCGATCTGGTGGCTGAGATGGCCGCTGAGGACGTGAAACCAGCGTCCGCCTTCGAGGTTGCTCGAACCCTGAACCTGACGCAAGTACCAGTGGCCGCGGGTTTCATCCTTGGTTTCGGCGCGGGTAAACACCTGGGCATCTTCGGTGAAATGGCCACAGAAGATGATGGCGTTGGTCCACAGGTTGCGGATCATGTTGGCGCACAGATTGCCCAGCAAGACTCGCGGCCACTGCCAAAACGCCAGGGCCGGGAAAAACACGTAGTCCTTGAACAGTTGCCGCGATGCCTTGCGCACAAACGGGCGCGAGCGCTCGGCCAGTTCGCGCCGACTCATGCGGCCCTTGAAAAAGCGCCCCAGCTTGATGTCGTGGATCGCCACGCCCCACTGAAAGTAAATCGCCAGCAGCAAATACCACAGCGGCTGTAACAGCGTCGCCGGTCGCCAGCGCTGCGCGCTGGTCATGCGCAGCATGCCATAACCGTAGTCGTGGTCCTTGCCGAGGATGTTGGTATGGTTGTGGTGTTCGACGTTGTGCGAATTGATCCAGTGTTCGCGCGAGCAGACAATGTCCCAATCATAGGTCTGCGAGCTCAGCGACGGGTCATTCATCCAATCGTACTGGCCGTGCAACACGTTGTGGCCGATTTCCATGTTCTCGAGGATCTTGGCGTGGGCCAGCGCGAACACACCCACAACCCAGGTGATCGGATCAAACCCGAACATCAGCAGACCGCGGCCGGCAACAGCACTGCCCTGGGCGCGCCGGACCATGCGCCGGATATGGTGTGCATCGCGCTGGCCGAGATCGGCGGTCACTTCGCGTCGCAGCTCGTCGAGTTCGCTGGCAAAGCATTGAAGCTGATCGTTGGTGAGGCTGGCTTTTCGGGTCTTGCTCATGACGGTGCTCCGTTTAATCGGATGGGTTCAATTGGGTTCATTCAATGGTTGCGGGCGAGCTCAAAGCGATAGCTCGAGATCGGTTTCGGCGACCGAGACGCAAAGCTGCACCCACTCGTCGGGCCTGGTCGAAACCAGACCGGTCAGCAGGTTGCGCACACTGCCGCTGTGCTTTTTGCACAAGCAGGTCCGGCACAGGCCGGCGCGACAGCCGAACTTCGGCGCAAGTCCGGCGCCTTCGGCAGCCTCCAGCAGCGTCAGATTGTTTTTTTGAGTGAACACTTGTTCTGAATCGACCGCAACCACCCGGCGCGCTAAACCCGGAACCGTTGGCGGTCGCGGCGCGGAGAAGTGCTCACGCTGCAGGCGGTCGGACTGCCCCAGGTCGGCCCAGACGGCTTCGACATCGGCCATGAACGCGGCCGGCCCGCACAGCACCGTGTGGCGACGGGCCAGGTCCCGAACCTGTTCGGGCAGCGATGTGGCCGCTAGACGGCCGCTGACGGCGCTGGCATGGGCAACGGTCTTGAGGCCCGGCAAGCGCGCTTGGAGTGCGGTCAGTTCGTCGGCGAACAGGCGCTGACTGGCACTCCGACACAGCTGCAGCAAAATAATATCGCCGCCGTGGCCGCGCTCGGCCAGATCGTGCAACATCGCCATTATTGGCGTTATGCCGCTACCGCCGGCGATCATCAGCAGACGATCCGGAACCGGCGCGGGCAGCAAAAATTGACCACCCGCCTGGCTCAAATCGACCGTCTGGCCTGCCCGTGCGTGACGATGCAGCCAGTCGGTCACACCTTCGCCGGGCTGCCGGCGGATGGTCACGCGCAAGATCCTTTTGGCGTCATCGGCGAGCGACAGGCTGAACACCCGCTGGCGCTGCACGCCGTCGATTTCGACCCCCAGGGCCACGTGCTGGCCGGGCCAATGGCCGTTCCAGTGGCGATTCACGCGTAGCCACAGGCTGAACGTGTCGTCGCTTTCCTCGACCCGCTTGACGATGCGCGCACGCACCTGGCCCAGCGTCCACAGCGGATGCATGCCTTGCAAAAGCCGATTCCATGCCTGACGATCGGCGACCGGACGTACGGCCTCGCGCAGCAGCTTTCGGGCCGAAAAGGCCGACGGGGGTGCGGTTGTCATTCGAGTTTCATTATTTGAGTAAACAAGTGTTCACTATGAACGAAGCGTGGGCCGTTGTCAACCCGTCTGGAGCATTTCGCTCAGTCGCGAAACGCCCCAGCCACGGCACTGGGCGGCCCCTCGTGACGGAG
>JAIVHD010000069.1 GCA_020201235.1 Lysobacteraceae bacterium | reverse complement strand
AAAACCGCGCCCACAACCTGACCTATCGCGGTATACGCGACCTGAAAAAACGACTGAGCGATCCATCATGAAGCTTCCAGAAATTGAGTCCCTGGTCCGCCCTTCGAGCCCTTCGAGCTGCAATCATGCCCGCGGCGACTGTCCGTCGGCCGAGCAGTTGTCGGCTTTAGCGACCGATCGCGTCTGGCCATGGCAGCGCCGCAGGCTGGTCGTTCATCTGGGCCGATGCCAATCCTGCGCAGCCGATTTTCAGGTCCTCGCCCGTCTCCAGCACAGTCTTGAAGCCACGCTCGAAGGGACGTGCGCAGCGGCTCCGGTGCGCCGGCCTCTGGCGCCCTTTATCACTGGCCTGGCCGGCACTGCGGCACTTGTTGTGATGGCGTTCGGGGTTGCCGTGTGGATCGATTTCAGCCCGAACGGACCGGGCGCTGCTGCCGGATCCGATGTGCTTTTCGCAAGCCGGTTCGAACCCGCGGGCGATGACACCGGCAAGCCCGACGATACCCTGTTTAAAAGCGATTTCGGCGGCCCACGGACCGAGCCACAGGTATTCGTCGACAGTTTCGGGGGCTGATCGAGCCGATTCAGCGACCTTTCTGCTGCGAAACCGGCAACCTCTGGTCAGGAATTAGCCGGGCTCCGGATTGGCCGAGGATTCGTCGAAAAAAAACAAGCCGGCCGGCCGGCATGCTTCCGAACCGGAGAACGATCGACGTCAAGGTGGTAAAGTTGCGCATTGACACTCAATCCAGACTTCACTTATGTTTGACAAAAGCGACCGCATTGCCGGCTACGACGACGCACTGGCGCACGCCATCGAAAGCGAAAACCAGCGCCAGGAAGAACACATTGAGTTGATCGCGTCGGAAAATTACGCCTCGCCGCGAGTGCTCGAAGCGCAGGGCTCGCAGCTGACCAACAAATATGCCGAGGGCTATCCCGGCCGCCGCTACTACGGCGGTTGCGAATTTGTCGACATCGCCGAACAGCTGGCCATCGACCGCGCCAAGGCGCTTTACAGTGCCGGTTATGCCAACGTCCAGCCGCATTCCGGCTCGCAAGCCAACCAGGCCGTGTATCTGGCACTGCTCAAGCCCGGCGACACCATCCTGGGCATGGACCTGTCCGAAGGTGGTCATTTGACCCACGGTGCCAAGGTGAATTTTTCCGGCAAAATCTTCAACGCCGTACACTACGGGCTTGACCATGAAACCGGCGAGATCGATTACGAGCGGATGGCCGAGCTGGCGCACGAACACCAACCAAAAATGCTAATCGGCGGGTTCTCGGCCTATTCCCGGGTGGTCGACTGGAAGCGCATGCGCGCAATCGCCGATTCGGTGGGTGCCTGGTTCATGGTCGATATGGCTCACGTCTCGGGCTTGATCGCGGCCGGCCTCTACCCCAACCCGGTACCGCACGCGCACGTGGTTACCTCGACGACGCACAAGACGCTTCGAGGACCGCGCGGCGGCATCATCGTGGCCAAAGGCGATGACGAATCGATCACCAAAAAATTCAATTCGCTGGTGTTTCCAGGTTGCCAGGGCGGCCCGCTGATGCACGTGATCGCGGCCAAGGCCGTAGCCTTTAAGGAAGCGCTGGAACCGGAATTCAAAATCTATCAGCAAAAAGTGATCGATAATGCCCGCGCAATGGCTGATGTCGTGATTTCGCGCGGTTACAAGGTGGTCTCGGGCGGAACCGATAACCATCTGTTCCTGGTCGACCTGATCGACAAAGATATCACCGGCAAGGATGCCGAAGAAGCGCTGGGCCGCGCCCATATCACGGTCAACAAAAACACCGTGCCTGGGGAGCCAAGATCGCCCTTCGTCACCTCGGGACTGCGCATCGGCACACCCGCCATCACCACGCGCGGCTTCGACACCAACGACAGCGCCGAGCTCGCCGGACTCATCTGCGATGTGCTCGATGCGATCGGCGACTCGAAAATCGAAGCCCGAGCGCGCAAGGCCGCAGCGGCACTCTGTCGGGCCCATCCGGTTTATCGCTCGTGAGACCGGGGACCCGTCTTGACCGCCCCAGCTACTGTGGCACGGCCATGCCCGGGTAGACCCAACGTTGCCTGAATTTTCGAGCCGGAACCGCGACGCTGCCCGGCATAGCAACCTTCCGCGGTCTGTACTCGCGTTGCCAGTCCTCACGTAGAGTTGAAGCTACGCTCCGGGTGGCAACACTCCGTGCAGCCCTCTGAAATACGACTCTCCAGGCTTGCAGCTCCGAAAATTTATGCAACGTTGGGGTTCTATCATCAACCGGCAACGACAATCAGGGCTTTCGATGTCTCGAAATATGTCTATCACAATCACGACGCTTTTGTTTTCGCCGTTGCCGGAGTTGCGCTCTGGGTGTATGCCTTCAATACGAATAGCACGCTTCAGCCGGACATCGAGCATAGCTCATCCGCGCCCGACTCGGAACATGCTGAAGGCATCGTAAGTCCGGGTGAAGATAAACCATCAACAAACTCAGCGGGTCAGCAAACGAGATCCGAAATCGGAAGCCTGGAAATAGCCGATGCGCAGGACAATCCTGCGAGGGGTCAGACTAAAAAGCTCACTGCTTCCAATCAAAGCAAAGTCGAGGCACTGCAGCATCGCCGCGATGCACGAAGAGTGGATCGGCTGCCGTCTGAAGAAAAGCTGTTGCTGGGGGAGAATCTTGATATCGCCAACAGCGAGCGCATCCTGAGCGCCAGCCCCGAAGACTTCGATCAGCTTTTCGATCACTTGCAGGAACAAGGTTTTGAAGACCCGTTGGCTTATGAACTGACCGAACTGTATTCGGATTACCTGGCCCGGTCGCTGGGCCCGGAAGGCAGTACGCCGGGCTCCACGGAACTTGCATGCGGCTTGCGAGCCTGCATTGCGCGCTCGTCGGCAACAGGCGACGTGGGCGGGCCTGCACTGGATGCCTGGCAGAACGACCCCGATGCACCACCGATATATGCCTTGATCGAGATGCCCTTTGTGTTGCCAGACGGAGCCATAGAGCATCGCCTGCTGTTCACAACCGATCCGGGCTCCAACGCCATCACGATCCCCGCTTTTCAGTAAGCAGTAGTTTGTGTAGGTCGGATTAGCGCAGCGTAATCCGACAAATCAGCAGGCCATCCCCACGTCGGCCTGCGGCCTAACCCGACCTACGCAAACTGTCTTATTGATCCCGATCTCTGCACGATAGATATCCACGATCTCGATGTCGCAACCGTGGCCAGAACACTCGAATGGAGCGAAAACCAGGTCAAGGTGTATACCTTTCGCGCACGCCGCGCGTTACGCCGACATCTCGAGGAGCAATCATATGAACAAGTCGCCTGAGTCCTTCGACCCGGACCTGCGCCACGAACAGGCTCTCGAGCGGGCCGCCCAGATGCCGCGCGAGCACGAACTGGCAGTCGACTGGTCGCTGAAGTGCGAGTTGGCCGGGCTGCTTGCGTCCGAATCAGCGACTGGAGTCGTCGCGACCCGATTTGATGAAATCAGACGCTATCGTGTCGATCAGGACGTCTTCATTATTGAATTGTCCCAGCAAGACAGTGCTTCCCGAATCAAATCCCAACAGCGCGCACTGGAGCTCATTACAGGTTTTGACGGCGCAACGCTGCTGCCTGCAATCCAAGCCACCCACTGTCCCGAACAGCGGAACGGCATCCTGCGATCGGGTCAAATCAGCGTTTGCGGAGTCTCGATCCGCTGCTGTTAATCCAAGCGACGACGAACCCGAATCTCCGCCGCCGGAACCGCCAGGGTTGGGGTTCGGAAAATTGCCCACATCGCTACATTGCCCACCGCGGCAGTTCACAACGGTACAAATTTCATCGTTGCACGTGATGACCGTGCAGCCCTCATCGGGGCAAATCAAGACGTCTGGCGAATTCGCCATGGCCGAAGCTGCTTGAAACAAGACTGCCAGCACGAACACTTTCGCGAGTATCGAGTTCATCGGAATTAACCTTTAATGGACTTGCCAAAGCCGGCCGCGCCAACTACGGAACGACGGATCCAGTGAAAAGCCTATCATGCGCTCCGGAACGTGTCAACCGATACGGCGACATCCGGCTGATCGTCGCGCTTGACTTCAACGGTCAGCTTCTCGGCAGTGTAGTTGAGGATTGACTTATTGGCCCGATGTCCCGCTACATTTGCCTGGTAGATAATTTCACTGCGTTGGTCATCGGTGCCAGCACCTCCAAAACCCAGAATCCTGGGCGGTCTTGATCCTATAATGAATGTCGGGTTTGTTCCCCAGAAAGATTCGAAGGTATCAATTCCTGATCTGAGATCCTGGGAATTCCCCGAAGATAGGTTACCAGGAGGAAGATTGTTATCGCGCTTGTCTGTAGTTTAATCCTTGTAGATATCATCATTGGCCGCCTCCTTGAACAGTTTCTTCAGCGTTTCATAATCGATGACATGTGGGTTACCTGATGTGAAGAAGGCACGTTCGCACGTTCGCTCGGCGATTTTATAATCTCAGTCCGAACCCCGTCCGCGGTACGCGGGATGTTATTTACGCTTATCAGGTTTCTGGAATCGCGATAAGGGACGAGCAGCTCCGATCCATCCACGTTTAATACGCGATACAGCCGGGTCGAGCTTGGTGCTGTTCTTGATGATTTCCACAGGCTCGAATATGGAATGACCCGCACCGTCATTCGGCTTCCCGAAGAGATCCGCTGAAATCCTTCGCGTTCTTGGCGGCTTGGCGAGAGGAAATATCTTCTCTGTGCGCCCGCGAATTCTGAGGACGAGCCAATTTTCGGAAATGGATAAGACGGGCTCATGGCTGGCGGCGGTTGGCAACCAGATGATTGACGACCTCCGGATCGGCCAGAGTCGAGGTATCGCCCAATTGATCCTGCTCGTTGGCCGCGATCTTGCGAAGAATGCGCCGCATGATCTTGCCGGAGCGGGTTTTCGGGAGGCCCGGTGCCCACTGCAGGTAATCGATGGTGGCAATCGGGCCGATTTCGGTTCGCACCCATTGAATCAGTTCGCGCACCAGATCATCGTCGCCTTCACGCCCTCCCATCAAGGTGACGTAGGCGTAGACGCCCTGGCCCTTGATATCGTGCGGAAATCCGACCACTGCGGCTTCGGCCACGGCTGCATGCGCGACCAGCGCTGATTCGACTTCGGCGGTTCCCAGGCGGTGCCCGGAAACATTGATGACATCATCGACGCGGCCGGTAATCCACCAATACCCGTCCTCGTCGCGGCGCGCGCCGTCGCCGGTGAAGTAATAACCCGGATAGGCCGAAAAATAGGTTTCGCCAAAGCGCTTGTGGTCACCATAAACGGTGCGCATCTGGCCGGGCCAGCTATCGGCGATCACCAGGTTTCCCTCGGCCGCGCCTTGAAGGACTTTGCCTTCGGGTCCCATTAATTCAGGCAGGATACCCGGCAGAGGCCAGGTTGCCGAGCCCGGCTTCAAGGGCGTGGCAGCCGGCAGCGGGCTGATCAGAATGCCGCCGGTCTCGGTCTGCCACCAGGTATCGACAATCGGGCAACGCTGCTCGCCGACGACTTCAAAATACCAGTGCCAGGCTTCGGGGTTGATCGGCTCGCCGACCGAGCCGAGAAGGCGAAGCGACTGCCGCAAGGTTTGAGTCACCGGTTCGTCGCCTTCGCGCATCAGCGCACGGATGGCAGTCGGTGCTGTATAGAAAATATTGACCTGGTGTTTGTCACAAACCTGCCAGAAGCGACTGAAATCAGGATAATTCGGCACGCCCTCGAACATCAGCGTGGTTGCGCCGTTGGCCAGCGGCCCGTAAACGATATAACTGTGCCCGGTGACCCAGCCGACATCCGCGCTACACCAGTAGATCTCGCCGTCTTGATAATCAAACACGATTTCGTGCGTGTAGCTGGCGTAGGCCAGGTAGCCGCCGGTGGTATGCAGCACGCCCTTGGGTTTTCCAGTGGACCCGGATGTATACAGAATAAACAGCGGGTCCTCGGCGCTCATTTCTTCGGGCGGACAATCGGCCTCGACGTGTTCGAGCTCATCGTGCAACCAATAATCGCGACCCTCTGCCCAGGCAACATCATCACCGGTGTTCCTGACCACCAGCACCGACTCGACGCGCTTGCCCGCCTCGCCGTTCGACAGTGCCGCATCGACATTTTTTTTCAGGCCAGTGGAGCGCCCGCCACGCATGCCAGCATCGGCAGTAATCACGATGCTCGAATCGCAATCGATGATGCGCCCGGCCAGTGCGTCAGGCGAAAAGCCTCCAAAGACGACCGAGTGGACGGCACCGATTCGCGCGCAGGCCAGCATGGCCACAGCCGCTTCGGGAATCATGGGTAGATACAAAGTGACCCGGTCGCCTTTTTTGACGCCGTGCTTTTTCAGCACATTGGCAAATCGGCAAACCCGCTCGTGCAATTCCGTATAGGTGATTTTCAAATCACGCGCAGGATCGTCGCCCTCCCACAGGATTGCAACCTGGTCGCCGCGCTTGTCGAGGTGCCGATCGACGCAGTTGACGCTGGCGTTGAGCGTTCCGTCGTCAAACCAGCGAATGTGCAGGTCATCAAGCGCGAACGAAACATCCTTGACCCGACTGAAGGGCTTGATCCAGTCCAGACGCTTGCCGACTCCCGCCCAGAACGCTTCCGGATCCTCGCGCGCCTCACGGCTGATCTGCTCGAATCGATCGCGGCTGACATGAGCGTGCTCGGCGATTGAATCAAACACCGGATAGACGCTTTTCAACGGGTTTTGAACCGACATTTTCAGACTCCCTAAAATTAATGATCCAGCCACCAAGTGCCCTGTTCACCGATGAATACCGGACAGTCTACCCCAACGTTTCATGAATTTTCGGCGCTGGAAGCCCGGAGAGTCGTATTACCCCCGGCTTATTCACCACCCGGTCGTCGCGAGGCGGTTCCAGGTCCTGTGGCTGCGGCGTTTTGCGACCGAGCGCACCGGAGG
>JAIVHD010000068.1 GCA_020201235.1 Lysobacteraceae bacterium | reverse complement strand
TTTCACGGTAGGCCACCTGCGGTTTGCCGACATTGGCCTCGACCTTGAATTCTCTGCGCATGCGGTCGACGATGATGTCGAGATGCAGCTCGCCCATGCCAGCAATAATCGTCTGACCAGATTCCTCATCAGTCCGCACGCGGAAAGACGGATCTTCCTGGGCCAGCTTGGAAAGCGCGACACCCATTTTCTCCTGATCACTCTTGGTCTTCGGCTCGACGGCCACGGCGATCACCGGCTCCGGAAACTCCATGCGCTCCAGCGTGATGACGTTGGACGGATCGCACTGCGTATCGCCGGTGGTCACATCCTTCAGTCCGACGGCAGCGGCGATATCGCCGGCGTGGACTTCTTTTAACTCCTCGCGGGAATTGGAGTGCATCTGCAGCAGGCGGCCGATTCGCTCTTTCTTGCCCTTGATCGGGTTGAAAACCGTGTCGCCCGAACTGAGCACTCCGGAGTACACGCGGAAGAACGTCAGCGAGCCAACAAAGGGGTCAGTCGCGATCTTGAACGCCAGGGCTGCAAACGGCTCGGCGTCGTCGGACTTGCGCACGCCTTCCTCGTCGTTGTCCAGAATGCCGCGAATCGCCTTGACTTCGGTCGGTGCCGGCATGTACTGAACGATCGCGTCGAGCAGCGCCTGGACGCCTTTGTTTTTGAATGCGGTCCCACACAGAACGGGAACGATCTCGTTGTTCAACGTACCGATGCGCAAGCCGTTGATAATTTCTTCTTCGGTCAATTTGCCGTCGTCGAGGTACTTCTCCATCATTTCCTCGGAAGCCTCGGCGGCCGCTTCGATCATGAATTCGCGCGCCGCCTGAGCTTCGTCAAGCAATTCTTCCGGGATGTCACGGGCCTCGTAGGAGGTACCCATTTTCTCGGTATCCCAATACACCGCGCGCATCTTGACCAGGTCGATCACACCCTCAAACCCTTCCTCGGCACCGATCGGCAGCTGGATCGGCGTCGGGCGCGCCCCGAGTCGCGACTTGATCTGACCGACCACGCGCTCAAAGTTGGCACCGGTGCGATCCATCTTGTTGACAAAGGCCATGCGCGGTACTGCATATTTGGTTGCCTGGCGCCAGACCGTCTCGGACTGTGGCTCAACCCCGCCGACCGCACAAAATACCGCGACCGCGCCGTCAAGCACGCGCAACGACCGCTCGACTTCGATCGTGAAGTCAACGTGGCCCGGGGTGTCGATAATATTGATCCGGTATTCGGGCCAATCCTTGTCCATTCCGGTCCAGAAGCAGGTGGTCGCGGCCGAAGTGATCGTAATTCCGCGTTCCTGCTCCTGCTCCATCCAGTCCATCACGGCATTGCCATCATGCACTTCGCCCAGCTTGTGCGAAATGCCGGTGTAGAACAAAATGCGCTCCGTGGTCGTGGTCTTGCCCGCGTCGATGTGGGCCATGATCCCGATGTTACGGTAGCGTTCGATAGATGTCTTGCGTGCCACGATAAGCTCCTGGACTTTACCAGCGATAATGGGCGAAGGCTTTATTGGCTTCGGCCATGCGATGTATGTCTTCCCGCTTCTTCACGGCATTTCCGCGCTCTTCGGCGGCATCAAGCAATTCACCGGCCAGCCGTTTTGGCATCGACTTTTCGCCGCGCTTGCGGGCGAAATCGATGATCCAGCGCATGGCCAGGGTCTGTCGGCGTCGCGGCCGGACTTCGACCGGCACCTGATAGGTTGCCCCGCCGACACGCCGCGACTTGACCTCGACCGACGGCGCGACCGCGTCAAGCGCCTTTTGAATCGTATCGATCGGTTCGGCATGCCCGCGCGCTCCAATTTCATCGATTGCGCCATAGACGATGCGCTCGGCGACCGATTTTTTGCCGTCCATCATGACCATGTTGATGAAACGCGTCAGCAGCTCACTGCCAAATTTTGGATCCGGCAGAATGTCGCGTTGGAAATTTGAATGCTTGCGGGACATAGGGTTTTCCGTAAAAAGTTCAGAATCCGGCGAGACCGGCCAATCAGTTCTTTGGTCGTTTCGTGCCGTACTTCGAGCGGCCCTGGCGGCGATCGCTTACGCCGGAAGTATCGAGACTTCCGCGAACCGTGTGGTAGCGAACGCCCGGCAGGTCCTTGACTCGGCCGCCACGAATAAGAACAACCGAATGCTCTTGCAGGTTGTGCCCTTCGCCGCCGATATAGCTTGAAACTTCAAAACCGTTGGTCAGGCGAACACGAGCGACCTTGCGCAGCGCCGAATTCGGCTTTTTGGGTGTCGTCGTATACACGCGCGTGCATACACCGCGTTTCTGCGGAGAAGCTTCCAGCGCCGGGACGTTGGATTTGTATTGTTTCGGGCTCCGCGGTTTGCGAACCAGTTGGTTAATCGTCGCCATTTTTTTAAACCTGTAGAAAGTAAACGACAGACCGAGTAAATCCGGTCTGCCGAAGAACGAGAATGTTAGACGGTTTGAACGCTTATGTCAAGAGCGTTTCAGCATTTCTAACGGCTTCGACGCACTTTGCTGGCCCGTTGGCCCGACCACGGCCCCAGTCCGACGATCAGGCCAGGCCGATCCGCACAGGCGGCGCCGGAATCGCATCCAGCAAAAGCCCGGCAACCGCTCCGCTGCGGTGCATATTCTGGCTCAAAAACTGGCGCCAACCGCGCGCCCCGGGTTGGGCATGATACAGGCCCAGCATGTGCCGGGCAATGGCCTGCAGCCGAATTCCGCGCGCAATCTGGTTGTGGGCGTACTCGACCATACGCTCGACCACCTCGCGCCGGGCCCGTGGTGCCGCCGACGGCTCAACCGTCTGCTGCAGCCGGGCCAGCAGCCACGGGTTCTGATAGGCTGCGCGCCCGAGCATGACGCCGTCCACGCCTTCAAGCAAGGCGCTGGCTGCCAGGCACGAGTCGATGCCGCCGTTGACCACCACCCGCAGGCCGGGAAAAGCGCGCGCCAGACGCTCGACCCGAGCATAGTCCAGCGGCGGCTTCTCGCGGTTTTGCTTCGGGCTCAGTCCGCTCAACCAGGCCTTGCGGGCGTGGATGATGAACGTATCGACGCCACTTTCGGCAACCACCTCGACGAAACGCCACAAGAAAGCCTCGCTGTCGTTGTCGTCGACGCCGGTCCGGCTCTTGACGGTTACCGGAACCGAAACCGCGCTTCGAATTGCCGCCAGACAGTCGCGGACCCGTTCCGGTTCATTCATCAGACATGCACCGAAACGACCTTTTTGAACGCGATCTGACGGACAGCCGCAGTTCAGGTTGATTTCGTCGTAGCCCCAGGATTGCCCGATCGCGGCAGCCCGCGCCAATTGCTCCGGGTCGCTTCCGCCCAATTGCAGCGCAACCGGATGCTCGGCCGGGTCGAAATCGAGCAAGCGCTCCCGATCACCATACACAATCGCGGCGCTGGTAACCATTTCGGTATAAAGCCGTGCTGATGGTGCCAGCAACCGATGAAAATATCGGCAGTGACGGTCGGTCCAGTCCATCATCGGGGCCACGCACAGCGCCCAGCCCGGTGCCCGAACCAGCGAACAGAGTGATTGGGCACGATGTTCCTCCGGCGTCACGACGGCGTTCAAAGCCCGGCCCCGGATCCGTACAAAAACCACCACGAAAGACCCGCGGCACCGGCCATCAGTCCGGTGGCAACCAGCCACTTCCAGGCGGCAGACGACCGGTTGCGGGTTTGGTCCAAAACCCGCACAGGCTTCAGCCCTGGCGCCTGCAGCACAAAACCGGCCGTGCCGAAACGCAACTCGTCGCCCGATTGCAGGGCGCGGCGCGAAACCGACTCGCCATTCACACGCGTGTCCGCGCTGGCTTCGATCACCAGCCCATCGTCGAGCGCCACGATCACGGCATGCTCTGAGGCCAAGCCCTCGATCCGGATATCCACCTCCGGTGCCGAGCCAATGCGGGTTCGCTCGCCCAATTCAAAGGTCTGTCCCGTTTGCGCGCCGGATGCGGCTTTGAGTCTGAATTTCATAACGCCAGAATATCGCGATTGAACGCTGCGCTTTCAAGTGATTTACCCCCCAACATTCAGCCGCGTACTACCACGAGGGGTCGACCGGTGCTGTGGCCGGGCGTTGCGCGCGCGAGCGCAGCCGAAACGGGCTCAACGCACAACGCGGCTGACGTGCCGGCCTTCGATGACGGTGCCGATGACGTGGCTGGTGTATTCGAACGGGTCGCCGTCAAATAGTGCGAGATCACCGTGCTTGCCGACTTCGAGGCTGCCAACGCGATCGGCGATACCGAGCATTCGGGCCGGCGCAAGCGTGATCAGTTCTAGCGCCTGATCAAAGTCGACGCCGTAGCCGAGCAGCACGGCGGCTTCGAGCAGAACGACGCGCATTTTCGGCACGTAACCTTCATAACCCGATTGCAGCGCGACCGGAATGCCGGCCTCGATCAGCCGGGCGGCGGTCGTAAACGAGAAATTCTGAGTCTCGGCACCGCCCCAGGCACGAATCATGGTGGGATGCACCAGGACCTCGACGCCGGCCTCGCGGATTTCGTCAATCAGCAGATGCGCATCAGCCGCCCCGGCAAGAATGAGACGAAAGCCGAATTCGTCGGCCAGCCGAAGCGCAGTCATGATGTCGTTGTGCCGGTGTACCTCGATGACCATCGGCATCTCGCCGTCGAGCACCGACACCAGCGGCTCGAGCGCCAGGTTGCGATCAGGACCGGGCTTTTCGTCGTCTCCGGAATTTAGTTTGGCCTGGTATTCGCGCGCTTTGATCAACTGCTCCCGCAGCATGGCCA
>JAIVHD010000288.1 GCA_020201235.1 Lysobacteraceae bacterium | reverse complement strand
GGTTGAAGCCGCGCGGTCGTATCGTCGCGACTTCGTCGGCGCGCAGCAGACCAATGGCGACGAGGGCCTGTACGATGATTTCCGCGCCAGCTTCAGCAAGGCGCTGCCGCACAACGACTTGGGCGAAGTCGATCCAGACGCCTACGGGTCTTTGTTGAACGCGCTGGACTCGCGCGAAAGCGCCGACTTCGAATTGATTCCGCTGGATCCAAGCGCCGATCGCAAGCTTGCCAACCCACAGGCCGCCTATAAGTTCGAAATCACCGGACGCGATTCACATTTGACCTTCATGCGCCCGGCACCGGCGTTTGCCAGCGCCGAAACGGCCGCTGAAATGGGCGAAGTCTACTGGAAAGCGCTGTCGCGAGATATCCCGTTTTCCGAATACGAGACCAGCGCTGATATCGCCGCCGCTGCGGCCGACCTTAACTTCTTTTCCGAAACGGTCGGTCCCAAGGAAAGCGGGCAGGTCACACCGGCAACCATTTTTCGCGGCGAAACGCCGGGTGATCTGGCTGGGCCGTATTTGAGCCAGTTCCTTTGGAAGCCGATCGCATTCGGAAACCTGACCATCGAACAGCGTTACCCGACACCGGCGGCCGGCGATAATTTCATGACCACGGCGGCGGACTGGCTGGCGGTGCAACGTGGCGTTGCTCCGCCGCCGCTGGTCAAGGGCAACCCGCGCTATATTTCTGACGCCCGTGCGCTCGGTGAGTTCGTGCACGTCGACTTTACTTTTCAAGCATATCAAAGTGCAGCACTGATTCTGTTGGGGGTTCCCAATAGCTTCGATGTCAACAATCTATACAACACTTCTGCGACTCAGGGTGCATTCGTTTCGCTGGGTGGGGCCGACGTGCTCGACCTGGTGTCCAAAGCCGGCAACTTGGCGCTGACCGGCGCCTGGTACCAGAAATGGCTGGTGCACCGTCGTTTGCGACCGGAACAGTACGGTGGTCGCTTGCACTTCCAGTTGACCGGAGAGAAGGACTATGGGCTTCCGGCCGAAATCGGCGACTCCGAAGCACTGGCGCGTGTGTTTTCCAACTATGGTACCTACTTGTTGCCGATGGCCTTTCCCGAAGGATCGCCGACCCACCCAGCCTACCCGGCCGGTCATGCGACCATCGCCGGTGCCTGCTGCACGGTGCTCAAAGCCTTCTTCGAGGAGTCGCTTGAAATTCCGGATCCGGTCGTTGCCAACGCCGACGGTTCGGCGCTGGAGTCCTGGGCCGGTGAACCGTTGACAATTGGCGGCGAGATCAACAAGCTGGCCAACAACATCGCGTTGGGCCGTGATTGGGCCGGCGTGCACTACCGTTCCGACGGCGTCGATGGCTTGTTGGTGGGCGAACAACAGGCGATGGGTCTGTTGCGGGATTATTCGCGCACCTACAATGAAGCGTTCGACGGCTTCTCGTTGACCAAGTTTGACGGCACCCTGGTCCAGGTCGTCAATGGCGAGGTCATCAATCTCTGATCGTGCATTGCGCTAAACAAAGCCCGGACGACCCCTGGTCGTCCGGGCTTTTTCGGTTTTGGGCTCCCGGCAGTCTGGCGTCGTCATCCACAAATCAGCGTCTTTGGTATTGAAGTCGGACCTCTTCGCACCCGTGGATACGTTCGAGCCTTCGGATCGTGAAAGCTTGAAGAAAGGCCCTTGCTGGCCAGGTGGGATGCAGCATCCGAGACTGCTTTGGCTAAACCCGCGCGCGCTGCAAAATAGCCAGCCTCAGCCGCATCGTCATTTTTCGATGGGCCGCCCAGAGCGAGCACCTGGATGCACTGCAGCCGCGCCTCAGGGGTGCTCAGGTCTTCTCCCTGGCTACGCGCAATGTCGGCAATCGAGCGCAGCATGATGGTGGTGGAAATCGGAAGCTCGACCGCCAGCGCCGCCAGCCCAAAGGCCCCGCCCAACGCGCCGCTGGTTCCGGCCGAGACTTTGTGCCACCGGTTCGATGGCGGCCGGGCGCTGTCGGGGTCGAGCGTCGACAACGCGAAATCGAAGGCCTTTTCGACCGACTTGCGCGTGGCCTCGTTGACCGCCTTGTTCCAGTTCGGCGGCAGCAGTTCGAAGCCGCGTTCTATGGGGGTGCCGACCAGATCGCCGATTCGTGCCGCCAGGCCCGGATGCTCAAGAACATGCCGCGCCGATTCGAGTTCACGCGATTGTTTTTGTGTAAACGACATGCAAGATCGTCCTGCTGGATTGACACAGATTTGTGCCGATGTCAGTAAGCCGGGTTAAAACACCGGGGGCCAGAACCGTAACGCGGCTTCGGCCAGGCCCCAGCCGATCAAGGCACCGACCGCGACGTCGGTGGGATAGTGCAGGCCGAGCACAATTCGCGAAACCGCGATCAGGCAAGCGAACGGGATCAGCAAGGCCGACAATAACGGAAACCAGGCGACCGCGATGGTTGTGAACATGACGGCGTGGAGGGTATGCCCGGATGGGAAACTGTAGCGATCAAGCGGCGCGATTCCGACCCGGATATCGGTGCTGACAATAAACGGACGTTCGCGTACCAGTCGGGTTTTTAAAAATTTGTACAAGGCAACGCCGAGCAATCCGCAAATCGCCATCTGGGTCGCTGCAATGCGGCCGGTTTCACCCTGATTCAGTGCCAGGATGGTCATCAGGCAGTACCAGACCACGCCATCGCCAAGCCGGCTGACAACCGCAAAAAAACCAGTCACGGCGCGCCGACGCGAGCTGCGATTGATCATGATGCACAACCTGCGCTCCAGCAGGTTAAATTGGGTCAGGCTGCGAGAAACCACTGAACTCCTGTTAATTGCCGCACGTAAACTCATACTATCATCATGCAAGCCGTGCGCAACAGATTTGTTAACGGTTGCTGACGTTTCGATGACATCACCCGGCACCGGGCGAGCGGCAAAGTCTGGGTAGGAGGTGTTTTCGGCTTACGCTGCGGCGGCTCAGGCCGCCTTGCTGTGGTGCGGCTCGGTGTCGGGCTTGCCTGCGTAGCCCGGATGGGCAAACAGATAGCCCTGTGCCAGCCTGAGCCCGGCGTCTCTGAGCCAATCGCGTTCCTCCGGGCGCTCCACTCCGCTGGCAATCAACCGAACGCCCAGCGATGAACAGGTCGCGACGATGCCGTGCACCAGCGCCTGTCGCCGTGGGCTGCTTTCGATTTGCGCGATCAGCGTACGGTCGAGTTTGGCGAAATGCGGTTTGAATACGGCCAAACGTTTCAGCTCGATTTCACCGGCCCCGAAATTATCGGCCAGAACACGAAAGCCGACCTTTTGGGCCTCAATGTGCACATTGTAGAGTTGCTGAGGGTTGCCCAATTGTGCCAGGCCGCCAAACTCCAGCACGACCCGTTTGGGATTAATCCCGACCTCGTCGGCAAAGTCCCGGGTTGCCGAAATCGTGATGGCGAGGTTGGCCGGAACCACGTGAGAACAATTCAGGTGAATTGCGCCGGCGATGTTTCGGCGAGCGGCAACGTGGAGGGCCCGCATTCGACAGATCTGGTCGAAGAAAAAACGGTTTCCAGGACCGATTGCAGCAATCACGGCCGCTGCCGGTTCGCCCGAAAGCCCGCGAACCAATGCTTCGTGTCCCAGGACCTGTTGGCTGTCGATCGCGACAATTGGCTGAAAGGCAAACGTGAATCCCGGATCCACGCAATCTGAAAACGTGGGCGCAACAGCGTGCTTTTCGGCATGAGTCGGGTTCAATGAATGCGACATGTTGGAAGTCCCTTGCTCGGTCATTGTGGACGCCGGCTTTAAACGCGCGGCTTGTTAATTACAAAGGATATTGCACGCATCGTGCCAACGGGTTTAAACGGTGTCGAGGCCCACATCCTGGTTCGATTCCACGGGCCTGCCAAGCCCGCCTTATTCGCCACCCCTCCGTCACAAGGGGCCGCCAGGTGCCGTGGCCGGGGCGTTTCGGGACGATATGCAACCGGGGAGGCGTAATCGCCTGTCCGGTGAGGATGCGTGGCCGAGCCAAACGCCGCAGACGCGCGGCATATAGGGGCCACAGTCGATGGGGTGGTGAATACTTCCGGTTGGACTAGGAGCCTGTCGGATTTAACCGATCGTAGCGAGGGAAAGTCCGGTTGGAGCCAGATTTTTCGATCTTTTGAGGCGAATAGTGGGGCTATTTAACGAAAAAGAGCGGGAAATCTGGCCCAATCCGGCTTTTCCGCAGTAGATCAGCGTTAAATCCGACAGGCTCCTAGTAAGGTGGGCTCATCTGGAAGCGCCGGCTGCGGCGCGTAAATCGGCAGTTTGCGTCACTGAGAGTCGGTCGGGTTTAACCAATCCGGGCTGAGGCCAATCGTGGGCCTATTTAACGAAGAAGAGCGGAGAATCTGGCCCAATCCGGCTTTGCCGCAGCAGAAGATCAACAGTCGATCGGTGTCTTCGGTGCTTGCTGTGCCGGGACCTGCGGCGGCACTCAGCGCGCGTGTTCAGGCGGGTCGGGCGACTCATGCCAGGCTTCGATTTCGATCAACAGCTCGCTTCGGCAAATATCGCCCTGCAGGCCGCAAAACCGGAGTTCGGGCCAGCGCTTCCTGAGCCGCTGCTCGATCCGCGGCCAGTCGGCGGCGTGTCGGAGGTAGACCCGGGCCAGGCTGTTGGTATTGAAACGAGCAAGACCGGGATGCCCGAGTGCGGCTGCGGCATGCGCCAGCAACGCATCAAGATTGCTGGCGGCCTCGTCGGTCTGGGCCAGGACATCGCCGACATGGGCGCTGTCGTGTCCGACCACGCTGGCCGTCCCTGAAATCAGCAGGCCGACCCGATCGTCGACAAGCCGGATGCCGGTTGCGCGGGCGAATGCCGGCTGGCGCGGGCCGTAGCTTCTGGGGTAATTCCAGGCGCTGACCTGGCGCGGGTTTTCGATCGAAATGCCGGGTTTTTTACCGACCAGCGCGACCAGTTGCATGATCGCTCGGTGGCCGCCGATCGCGGTCGCGGCACACATCCGTGCGTCTTCAAGACCTGCCGCCTCCAAGGCGCGCCCGCGGCCGATGCAGAATCTGCGATAGCGTTCCTGGTCGCCGCGTCCTCGGTTAATGGCCGGGAAATAATTCCAAAGCCGCAGCGGGTAGCCGAACTCCGAGTCCCGCAGTCGCTCGATCAGGTTCCGGTACATTCGTTCAGCCGACTGTGCGGCGTCGGTGCCCGGGTCGTCGGGCTCGGACATCAGCAGCACGCGCAATTGATCGTCCGGCGCGCTCCAGCACTCGAGATCGTAATCGCCGCCAAGGAATTCAAGTCCGGGACCGTCGGGATAGCCGCGGCCATCCAGCCTGATCGTCAGCAACGCATTGCGGGTCGGCTCGGGCTGGACCGACAACCGGTAGCACAAAGCGTCGGTTGGCATGGATGTCATGAGTCAGACAAGGTGCGAAGGTGTGGCACAGGATACCGCCAAACGCGGGCAGCTCATGCAGCGTAAGTCGCGCGCGTGCATCAGGCGGGTTGATCTGAATCCCGCAGCGGGCATCGCTTGAGGTCAATTACTGGTTCATCTTCCGGGTCGGGGTGGTAAGCTTGGCCCGGAAATACGGTTATTTTTGGAAGAACTTACCGGTTGCAACGCCTAATCTGGGAGGGATGTCATGAAAACGACTCGATTCTGGTCGGTGTCCATATTGCTGTCTGTGGCTGTTGCGAGTGTTGCCTGGGCTCAGGATGAATCCGATCCGGAGCCATCCGAGATCGAGCAGCTTCGGACCCAGATTGCACAAATGAAGCGGCAGCTCGACGGCATGCAGGCCCAGCTTTCCAGATTTGAGCAGAATCAGGAAACGTCCGAAGACCCGCAGCAGACCGACCCGCAATCGCCACAAACGGTGGCCGCGCTGGATCAGCGGATTTCCAACCTCGAAAACGTCAGCGACGAATGGATTCAGGAGATCGATTTTGGCGGTGCGGTTCGCCTCAATTATGCCTGGCGCGACTTCGATGAGCAGAACAAGGACCGTTTCGGCGACTTCGAGTTCGAACTTTTCCGCATCAACACTGATGGCAAAATCGGCGATGTGCTGCTGAGTGCAGAATGGCGTCGCTACAACGACTTCCAGGCGATTCATCATGCATGGGTGGGTTACGAATTTAACGATCAGGCGCAGATTCAGGTCGGCATCAGCCAGGTGCCGTTCGGCTTGCTGCCGTTTGCCAGCCATAGTTTCTGGTTCGGTGGCACCTATTACCTGGGCTTCGAAGACGATTACGACACCGGTATCAAGATGGTCCACGAACCCAACGAGGACTGGACATTCCACTATGCTTTTTACAGGGTGATTTTGGCACGGCCGATATCGGCTTGAGTCTCCAGGGCGGGCAGATCTTTAATCGAATCACCGAAAAAAAGGGTTCTCGCTACGCCATCGCCGGTCACGTCAATGCCGACGTCGGGCCGTGGAACCTTCAATTGCAAGGTTTGAGGTATGAGTTCAACCCGGAAAACCCGAATAATGTTTCCGACCAGTTTGTCCAGACCGGAGCGTTCGAGTTTCCTTTTCTGATGGCGGCCAAGGCCAATGTGTATTCGGCCAATGTCGCGCGTTCGTTCGCGACTTCGATCGGTCCGGTTACGGGCGTGATCTGTTACAACGACTTCACCTGGATCGATCCCAAAGTGCGCAACAGCGCCGAGTCGATTCAGAATGTCACCGGCTGCTCGGTATCGGCCGGCGGCATGTTCGCCTATTTCGATTGGGTCGCCGGCAAGAACATGTGGTTCGCCGGCGGCGATGGAATCGGCCGCAACGCTTTGAGCGCCGGAAAGTGGCGCTCTCGGCTCAATATCAATATCGGTTATTACTTTTGAGCCTGCCTTATTCACCACCCCCCCCGTGGCCAGCTGCCGCCAGGTGCCGCAGACGCGGGGCATGACGGTGAGACAGTCGGTGCGTGGTGAATAAGGCGGGTTGAGGGCTGAACCAGGATTCAAGGAGACAGTATTTTGATGAACGAAAAAACGTCAGAAATGCAAGAGCGAATCGAAAATATCGAAGATATCTACGATACCGACTACGAAATTGGTCAGGACAATATCGAAAAATGGGGCTTTGATCTACACAGCACCGTGTTTTTCGTAAGCGCGTTTCTGATTGTGGCCTTCGTCATCGGCTCGCTGGTTTTTCCGGAACAGTCCAAGGTCGGGCTCGAGGCGGCCCGGAACTGGGTCCAAACCACGTTCGACTGGTTGTTCCTGTCGGCCGGCAATATCTTTGTGCTGTTCTGTATTGCATTGATCGTTCTGCCGGTCGGCAGCATCCGACTGGGCGGCGAAGACGCGGTGCCCGATTTTTCGGTGGGCTCCTGGTTTGCGATGCTGTTTGCGGCCGGCATGGGCATCGGTTTGATGTTCTGGAGTGTGGCCGAGCCGGTCGGTTACTTCACCGAATGGTTCGGTACGCCGTTGAATATCCCCGGTTTCACCGAGGAGTCCAAAACCGCGGCGCTCGGTGCAACCATGTATCACTGGGGCCTCCATCCGTGGGCGATCTACGGGGTTGTGGGGCTGGCGCTGGCGTTTTTCACCTACAACAAGGGCTTTCCTCTGACCATACGATCCACCTTCTATCCCTTGCTGGGCGAACGCGTATGGGGGTGGATCGGTGATGTGATCGATACGCTTGCGGTTCTTGCGACCATTTTCGGCCTTGCAACATCGCTCGGGCTGGGTGCACAGCAGGCGGCCAGCGGTTTTTCCTTCCTGTTCGATATTGGCGGCGGGCTCCAGACGCAGGTCATTATCATCACCGGTGTCACCGGGGTTGCGATCGTCTCGGTAGTTCGCGGCATCGACGGTGGCGTTAAGCTTTTAAGCAACATCAATATGGTTCTGGCGGCGATTCTGCTGGTTTTCGTGATCTTCGCGGGTACTGTGACCTCGTTTTTCTCAAGCTTGGCGACCACCGTCACCGGCTATGTCGAATATCTTCTGCCGTTGAGCAACCCCGTGGGCCGCGAGGACGATACCTTCTACCACAGCTGGACCATTTTCTTCTGGGCCTGGTGGATTTCCTGGTCGCCATTTGTCGGCATGTTCATCGCCCGCGTATCCAGAGGACGCACCGTGCGTCAGTTTTTGACTGCGGTATTGCTCGTGCCGACGTTGGTCACGGTGGTCTGGATGAGCGCCTTTGGTGGGAACGGCTTAAAGCAGGTCACGCAGAACGTCGGCGCACTGGCCGACGGTATCGGTGATTCGTCGCTGGCGCTGTTTCAGATGCTGAGCCAACTGCCGCTGACCGGGATCACCGCCTTTCTGGCGATTTGTCTGGTGCTGGTCTTTTTTGTGACCTCGTCTGATTCGGGCTCATTGGTCATCGACAGCATCACCTCGGGTGGCAAAACCACCGCGCCGGTCGCCCAGCGTGTTTTTTGGGCGTCTATGGAAGGCGTTATCGCTGCGGTTCTGCTAATCGTTGGCGGCAACGCGGCGCTGCAGGCCTTGCAGGCCGGCGCGGTCACGACCGGCTTGCCGTTCACGTTCATTCTTCTAGCGATGTGCGTCAGCCTTGGACGCGGTTTGTATCACGAGCGCAAGCTGCTTGCATACAATGCGGCGCTGGCTCGGTAAGCGCAGCCATCATTGAACCTTCGCCCGGCTGACAGTCGTGACTTTAGCGTGATCAGCCGGGCCATTGCCTTTGGGAGAACGTATCGATGTACAAGAAAATCATGGTTCCGGTTGACCTGGAGCACGTAGAAGAAATGAAAAAGGCGCTCGATACCGCGGCCGAGCTGGCCAGGATCTACGACATCCCGGTGTGCTATGTCGCAGTCCACGGCACGGTGCCGAATCGGGTCGCGAAAAGCCCCGAGAAATTCGATGCCGAACTCAACATGTTCGCGCACGAGCAGCGCGACAAGTATGCAATCGAAACCGCCTGCAAATCGGTGGTCAGTTCCGATGTCCCGGCAGAGTTGGACGACAAGCTGATCGATGCGGTCGACGACGTCGAGGCCGATCTTGTGGTCATGGCCTCGCACGTACCGGGGGTGGCCGATCATTTGCAC
>JAIVHD010000287.1 GCA_020201235.1 Lysobacteraceae bacterium | reverse complement strand
GAATAAGTGGATAGGCTCTGTTCATCGGCCCCTCGAATCCTGTATTCGACATCGATTGGTTTGCGATCGGAAAACTGGCGAACGCCGTCCTGGTCGATCCATTCGTAGACCTGAGCGTGGACGGCGAACGAAAGCGCCAGCATCAGCCCGCAAAAACCTGCATGTCGCCGACCTGAAATGGCCAAAACGTTCCCCTTGAATGACTTGGCGCTCAGTGTGCCACCAGATAGAATGCGAAGTCAAATTAAGGTCAGGCTTATTTCCACTTTATGTTGCAACCAACGCTGGGCTTTTGGTCTTGATCGACCGGTTTGCCTGCCAGCATGGCATCGACGGCGGCACGCAGCTCGCGGCCGGTCACCGGCTCGCGGTTGCCGGGAGAGGCCGCGTCGAATCGACCACGGTAGACCAGTTTTCGGTTTTGGTCGAAGACAAAGAAATCCGGCGTGCAGGCCGCGCCATAGGCTTTTGCGGTCTGCTGCGTTTCGTCGTACAGGTACGGAAATTTGAAGCCGCTTGTTTCGGCAAGCTGCTGCATCTTGTCCGGCGCGTCGGCCGGAAAGCGCTCGGCGTCGTTGGCGCTGATCGCGACGATGCCGACGTCGGCGCCTCGATAATCCCGCCCGAATCGGGCCAGTCCGTCGACAAGATGCTTGACGAAGGGGCAGTGGTTGCAGATGAACATCACCACGGTCGCCCGGCTTCCGGCGATGTTGTCGAAACGCATTTGGCGTCCGGATACGGTATCCGGAAGGTCGAAATCGGGTGGCGTGAAGCCAAGCTCCCGCATGGTCGATTCAGTCATGGTCATGGTTGTTAATCCTCATGTAGTGTCTGGCGCAGTTTCCAGCACGCGATGGTAACCCGGAATATTCGTAAGCCAGGCGACTGCAAACCGCAGGTCAAAGGCCCTGCAGGCTGACGATCGCCAGGTGCATGACCTGTACGACGGCGATGACCAGGATTAGTGCCACCGGGTAAACCGAAGAATAGGCAACGATCGGGCGCTCCGAATTGTCGACCTGCGCGATGACGTTCAAACCCGGCGTGAAGGTCATGCCGCCGCACAGGACGCCGAAGCATTCACTAACGGAAATCTTGAGCACGTAGTGTCCGAACAGGAAGCTCCCGGCCATCGGTACGACCGCGAAAAGGATTGCATAAAATGCGTAGTAGATGGCTTGATAGTCCAGCGATTCGACAAAGCTCTGGCCGGTGTCGAACCCGACCTGCACGAAAAACAGCGCCAGGCCGAGCTCCTTGAGCACGGCCGTGGCATTGCGGTTGCGGCCAGCGAGGCGATATCGACCCGCGGCTGTACCGTGTGGTGCTCGTGCCCGAGAAACAGTTCGAGCTGATCGAGCTGGTAGGCCGTGCCCACGGCTACGACCACATCGCCGTATTCCAGCGGCATGTCCTCGCGCGCGACGAATTCAACGTCGGCGCGGATGATGCGGGTAATCGATACGTTATAGCGCAGGCCAATGCCGAGATCGCTGATCGTGCGATTGACGATCGAAACGTTCTCGACCACGATGTTGCGGGTGTCGAGTTCGGAGTTTTCTTCAAATTCCTCGTGCACGGCTTCGCCGAGGCTTGTGCCGATGGTCTCGACCGCGTCCGGTTTGCCCTCGAGCTTGACGATATCGCCGGTCATCAGCGGGGTCGAGCCACTGGCCGTGCGTACCGACAGATCGCGCAGGATTCCGGAGATGACCACGTCGTGGTCTTGAAGCATCGGGATGTTGCGAATCAGCTTGCCGTCGATGTCCTCGTTGGTCACCTTGAAAACACCGGTATGCAGCTGCGTTCGAGAGCGCACTTCCTGCTCCATCGTGCCGCGCAGCAGCCGGGTGGCGATGCTGATGAACAGGATAACGCCGATCAGGCCGAACGGATAGGCAACGCCGTAGCCGAAGATAACTTCTTCTTCGGGGCTGAACTGAAGCGCGCTGACCAACGCCGGGCTGGAAGTGAACGAGCCGGCGAACAGACCCAGTCCGATGCCGACCGGCACGCCGGCAAGCACGATGATGGCGACGGTGTTTATGCCGGCGATGCCGAGCAGGACCAGCACGTTGGCAATGAAGCGTCGCCCGTGTTTCTTGAATGCGCGAAAGAAGCTGGGTCCAGCCTCGAGGCCGACCGACAGCAGGAACAGCACGATACCCAGGTCCTGCAGGATGTCGACCGGCTCGAACTGGTACAGGTAGCCGGCCACCATGGCCGCGATCAGTACGCCGCTGGAGCCGAAGCCGACGCCCTTGATCTTGAGGTTGCCGAATGCCAGGCCGAGCAGGATGACCAGGAAAGTCACCAGCAACTCGGTCTTGCGAAAGAAAAACTCGATTTCGATTAAATCTTCGCCATTCATGTTCCGGATAAAACCTCGGTTGGAAGTCGTCGGGAACCCGCTGCAGTCGATCGGGGGGGTGAATAAGCCGGGCTTAGTAAGCGTCAAATACCGGATGCATCATGCGCTTGTAATGAGGATAACGCGTTCAGCCCGGGTTATTCAGGTCCCGTTTTTCGCCTTGCCGACAATCATCAAGAGTCGGCGATCGGCGTTTCATCCTGTCTGGCCGTGGCCCCGGGGGCACCGGCAACCGCAAAAACGGTTTGCCGGCGATCGCGCACGGCTCGAATCGGACAATGAAACAGCTTGCTCAGCCGGGCTTCGGTGAGCATCTCGGCGGCCGTGCCCAGCGCCCACGAGCCGCCGCCGAACAGCATCAAAACGTGGCTGCAATAACAGCTTGCCAGGTTGAGGTCGTGCAGTGCGATGATCTGGGTCCGGTCGGGCTGATGGACACGGGTCCAGAGCTGGTTCAGGATGTCAACCTGGTGGGCCGGATCGAGGTGGTTGGTCGGTTCGTCCAGCAACAGCACGGCCGGATCCTGGGTCAGTACGACGGCCATCGACAGGCGCCGCTGCTCGCCGCCGGATAGTTGTGTGCACGGCCGCTCGGCCTTGTCGGCCAGCCCGACCCGCTGCAGCGCGTCGCGCGCGAGTTCGAGATCGTGCGGTGTCTCGCCGGTCCAGGCACCGAGATGCGGATGGCGCCCGCTCAGCGCCACTTCCAGGCAGCTGGCCTCGAATGCGAAGCGGTTGTTCTGCGTCAGCATGCCCAGCGAGCGCGCAATGCGCCAGCGCGGCGCTGGAAACGTCGTGGCTGGAAACGGACATGCGCGTACTTTAGCTCGAACCGGGCAGCCGGTGAACACGCCCGGGTAAGGTCGCCGGCCGCACCCGGGGTTTTCTCCGCAGCGCACGCCCGCGTCCCGGGTGCGCTGCGCTTACCCGGGCTATATCTGCCCCAACGTTGCGTGGTTTTGAGGACGTCAACCGATCGCTTGCAAAAACCGGGTGTAGCTACCCCGGAGTTGGTGCCAAAGAGCCGGGCCGGCGGCGGCGACGCTTGATTTCCATGTACAGCCCGAGGCCGCCGATCAGGCCAATGACACTCACCACCACGGCCAGTAGAACCCGATTTTGGATTTCACGGCCCAGCGGTCGGAGGAAGTTCCATTTGTGCAGGAACGTAAAACTCCATTGTTCAATCCACCGCGAATGCGCCATACGATCGACCAGCACGGCACCGTGCGTGTCGATAAATACCGATTCGTTGTAAGGGGCCTGATAGTCGATGCGCCAGACCGGCAAACGTTTGTTGCGAAAGTCGTAGCCGTTTCCGAAGCGGTTGATCAGCGTAATGTCGGCGACGCGTGAGCGCTCGTGGCCGGTGTGTCGCTCGGCAAACCGAAGTGCCAGCTCGCGGTCGCCCTGGGGCCAGGCCTCGCCGGTGGCGGCATCCAGATAGATTGCCGGTCCGGTTGTCGGGATGCCCTGGAAGCGAGCTTCGCGAATCGCGTTGGCACCTTGTGGTCCGGCTTGTCGTCGGGTGTCCAGACCCAGGCGCAGCAGGCGTTCGCCGGCCCCGGCCTCAACCAGCGAGACGGCGTTGACCGCGAGCCCGTCGGTCAGATTTTGCCATTGCCCGCTCAAGTCAAACAGCGGCTCTTGCATTGAAACGGGATCGGCCAGTCGCAAGTGCGACTGCGCGGGTGCCAGCGCCATTTGAACCAGGTGAAAAAGCCCCGACCCTGAGAACATCAACAGCGGTATGGCGAGCACCCAGGCTGCGAGCCGGTGAATGCCACGCGCGCCGCGAGCGCGCTGTTTTCGTCGTATCGTAAGCAACAGGCCAAGACCGGTCAGCGCCATTGCAAAAATCGAACCCACCAGCAGCGCCATGACCGTAACCCGCAAGGGCTCGGCCAGGCGCGGCATCCAGCTCCAGGTGTGCAGCCACTGAAAGCCCAGCTGTAGCCTGGTATGGGCGCGATCGGTCAGCGATGCCAGGGCATTGGTTTCGGTGTGTACATAGGCGACCAGCCCGTCGCCGTTGTCAAATGCGATGCGCCAGACCGGCAGCAATCGATTGACCCACGGATAGCGGTCGCTGAATTCGGTAACGAATCGGATTTCGTCGGCCGGCAGATTCACGCCGAGGTAGTGCTGGGCCAGGAACAACGCGTGCTCGCGATCGTACCAAGGCCGTTCGTTGCCGGTTTCCAGGTCGAAATAACGGCGCGGTTCAAACGGGTCTTCGGTGACCTGTAGCAGCCGCCCGGCGGCGCCGGCGACAATCTGGAGACTGTTGGCGCGGCGAATGTCGTGGCGCGCGAGTATTTGGTCGATCGGCAGGCTCGAACCCAGATCAAGCGGTTGTTGTGGCGGATAGAACACCGCCTGGGCCGGTCCGGTGATGGTTGCGAGTAGATGCAGGCCACCCGAGACCGCCCAGGTGAGCACCGCGACGGCACCGGCCAGCGCCAGCCAGCGATGCCAGCGCAACGCCAAGGTCTTCAGTGCCGCGATTCGTGCGGGGCGGTGGATCAGGGCGGGGTTGGATACGGTCGTGGTCATGTCGGGCTCCTTGGGGTTGACGGCGCGATATGGGCAGGCGGCTTTTAGAATTTGAAATTCAAGCCGGCAAACACGCCCCGACCCTGGCCAGGGGTAAAGATCTGGCCGTTCTGTTCAAGCTGGTTTGCGTTGGTGGTTACGTTCGAGATGTAGCGCTTGTCGGTGATGTTCTCGGCGGAAACATACAGATCAATGTTCCGGCTTAATTCAAAACCGGTGTTGACGGTGAGCAGGGCGTAATCGGGTACCCGCGTGGTGTTCGCAAAATCAGCCCATTGCCCGCGCGGAATCCAGCGCACATTCAGCGCCAGGTAGGCGCCATTGACGTGCTCAAAACGCAGCTCCGAGATCACGACGTGGCGAGGCACGCCTGCAAGATCGTTGTCGCTGAAGTCCGGGTCGTTATCGAAATTGAAGTCGTTGAATGTGTAGACATTACGCCAGATCAGTTCATGTCCGACGCGGCCCAGGCGATCGGCAAGCAATTGCGTGTCAAGGCCAAGCTCCAGGCCCTGGTGGATGGTGTCGCCGGCGTTTTCGGTAAAGGCAACAAAGCCAAATGTTCCCGGCTCGCCGAATTTGAGCAGTTCGCGCCGCAGTTCGCTTCGATAGATCGAGATATCCCAGTTGAAGACCGATGCCTGACCGCGGCTGCCGAGCTCACCGGTCCAGCCGGTTTGCGACTTTAATGGTGTGAAATCAAGCGCACCGCCGGCGGTCAGGTCTGCGATGCTTGGCGGCTCGAAAATGCGGTTTAGATTGGCAAAAATCTCGCTGCTGTTGCTTGCTTTATAGAGCAGGCCCAGTCGTGGATTCCATTGCCGGTAGCGTTGCGTGCCACTAACGTCATTGAGCCTGGCGTCGTTATCGCGCAGCGCGAAATTGTATTGCAGCCCGGCCTGCACAGCGTGTTGCCAACCGGCGCGTCGCTTCGCTCTATGTGAGGATGGGCAACGCGAGAGGGGTGGTGAATAAGGCGGGATTAGTCCGCCTGACTTTTTGCCTTGCCCGCCCGATTCAGCAAAAACAGGAAAAGCGGCACGCCGACCAGCGCGGTCAAAACGCCGACCGGCAGCTGGCGCGGGCTGAACACGCTACGCGCCAGCGTGTCGGCCAGCACCAGAAACGCTCCGCCGAACAGCGCCGCGGCCGGCAGCAGGCGGCGGTGATCCGCACCGACGACCAGCCTCATCAGGTGCGGCACGACCAGGCCGACAAAGCCGATGGTGCCGGCAATGGAAACGGCCAGCGCGGTTAGCGCCGAGGCTGCGACGTACAATTCCAAATAACGCCTGCGGGTGTCTTCGCCCAGCAGTTCGGCCTGGGTCTCGCCGGCCGCCAGGATGTTCAGACTTCTAGCGCGCACCATCAGCAGCGCAACCAGCGCCGCCAGCGGCAGTAGCCACCAGGCCGACAAGCGCGCATAGCTCAGGTCGCCCATCAGCCAGAACAGCATTCCGCGCAGGCTGCGATCGTCGCCGACGGCCAGCATCAGGGCGATCAGCGCGCCCCAGCCGGCAGCAACAACCACGCCGGTCAGCAGCATCCTGGCGCTCGACCACGGGCCGCTGCCGCGTCCGAGCACAAATACGACCACGGTTGCCAACAGCGCGCCGGCAAACGCCTGTACTTCCAGCGGTACGATGGTGATGCCGAGCATCATCCCGGCCAGCGCAAACGCCCCGGCACCACCCGACACGCCGAGAATGTACGGGTCGGCCAGCGGGTTTCGCAGCAAAACCTGCATCAGCGTGCCGGCCAGCGCCAGCAGGCCGCCCGTGGCGAGTGCGGCGATCGCGCGCGGTAGCCGGATTTCCAACACGATGCGCCAGTCGGCGGCATCGGCCGGCCACGACACCGAACCGCCGCCGGTGATCAGCGCCGCCAGCAGACTGGCCGCGACCAGCGCGGCGAGTACGGCGAGCAGAAGCCATGGGTTCCGGATCATCGATTTTCCGGTCCGGTTTTTGCTTCGAGCGCAAACGATGTCTGGCGTTGTCGACACGAATTGATTACCATGCATCCAGTTAATGATTTTGCGCCAGCGACTAGCTTACGGCACACGACGACGCACGGCGGGTCGATGGGCGCAATAGACCAAGGACATTATGATCGACGCCGACGGCTTTCGCCCCAACGTGGGCATTGTGTTGGCTCGCGCGGACGGCCGTGTTTTCTGGGCCCGACGGGCCGGCCAGGATGGCTGGCAGTTTCCACAAGGCGGAATGAATTCGGATGAAACGCCGCTGGAGGCTATGTATCGCGAGCTTGAGGAAGAAACCGGCTTAAAGCCGGATCATGTCGACGTGCTGGGCGAAACCCCTGGCTGGCTGCGCTACCGGCTGCCCAGCCGATTGCGCCGACGCCACCAGAAGCCGCTGTGTGTAGGCCAGAAGCAAGTCTGGTTCCTATTGCATTTTCTGGCCGACGACTCTGTCGTCAGGCTCGATACGACCCGGCAGCCGGAATTTGATGTCTACCGCTGGGTTGATTTCTGGTACCCGGCCAGCAACGTCATTCCGTTCAAGCGCAAGGTTTATCATCGCGCGCTGACCCACCTGGAGCCGCTGGTGCCGGCATTTAAGCAGGGCTCGTGCGCTGACCTGGCGTCAGACAGCGGGCCGGACTCTGCCTGAATGGACTTAATCGGCGCGTTTGTGCTGTTGTTCGCGGTCATGGACCCGCTCGGCAACATCCCGATTTTTCTTTCGGTGCTCGAGCAGGTCGCGCCGCAGCGTCGCTACCGCGTGCTGGTGCGTGAGTTGCTGCTGGCGCTGGTCATCTTATTTGCGTTTCTGTTCGGGGGCCAGTACGTTCTGGCTGTTTTAAACCTGAGTCAATATTCGATCAGCGTTGCCGGCGGCATCATCTTGTTCCTGATCGCGTTGAAGATGATCTTTCCAGTGCAGCGCCAGATGCGCGACGAAGAGCCCGACGAGGATGACGAGCCATTCCTGGTGCCGCTGGCTGTGCCGATGGTCGCCGGGCCCAGCGCCATGGCCATCCTGCTGCTTTTGGCTACGCGCCATCCGGACCGGCTGGGGGT
>JAIVHD010000067.1 GCA_020201235.1 Lysobacteraceae bacterium | reverse complement strand
GGCCTCGCTGGGTGGCGGTCGCGCCAAGCACAGCGAACAGAAACTGAACCGTGCGCGATGCCCGAAACGCACGATGAGAAAAATATCGATGGTAGAAAGCGGTAATGGCAAACATCCGCAAAAGGTAACTTGCGAGCGCGACGGCTACGGCGACCGCCGAAATGCCAACCCATATCACCGCCAGGCAAGCCACATGAAGCACAATGAACGGGATGACTCGGGAGACATCAATACGCTGCTTGTCTTCTCCGACTGCAGGGCTGTCGGGCGCGCCCTGGCGGCCCGCAGTATCGAACCAAAGCGTCATTGATCGTAGGATACTCATTATCTTGACGATCTCACTTCATCTACAGCTTTAAAGTTTGCCGACTCCCCGGTGAAGTCGCCGTGAACCGCTTCGGACTCTGGGCCTCACCCCGGCGGATGCACCATCCCTCCTGCTGCGACAGGGTCGCCCCCCGCATCTGCGGCGTTTTAATCGGGTCGCGCACCCTTAAGCCCGCCTTATTCACCACCCACCTACTGCGGCACCGCCATGCCCCGCGTCTACGGCGTTTCGCTCGGTCGCGAAACGCCCCAGCCACGGCACCTGGCGGCCCCTCGTGACGAAGGGGCGGTGAATAAGGCGGGCTTAGCCGGGCTAAAGCGTTCACCGATTCGTGACGATCACGAACGATACTCTGCATATGAAATGGATTCTTCTCGGTTTTATATTGATCGTGATCGCGATTGCGGTCTGGCTATTTCTTCGGCCGGTCGGAAATAATTCATATGTTTCGAAATACCAGGCCGCGCTACAGCAATTGCCCGGCTCCGAGATCGCCATCGGTTCGGGCCTGGATCAATTCAGCGAGGTCTATCGCGACCTTGCGCGCCGCGACCTGGGCGAGCGCGTCCAGGCGCTGTACGCCGAAACCCTGTATTTCAATGACACCCTGGTGACCTTTCGCGATCGCGGCGAGTTAGGCGATTACATGGCCACAACTGCGGCCAGGCTGAATGCCAGCCGGGTCACGATCGATCAGGTGCTGCGTGACGGGCACGACGTGTTTGTGCGTTGGTCAATGCACTACGAAACCGGCTCGATCGACTCGACGTCGATCGGCATGAGTCACTTGCGCTTTGATGAAAACGGCAGGATAGTGCTGCACCAGGATTTTTGGGACAGCGCATCGGGCCTCTACCGGCACCTTCCGATCATCGGCCCGCTGATGGCTCGCGTCGACGCCTGGATGCACCGCTGAGCTCGAAGCTATGCGACATTGATCGCAATAGACAACCCCGGGGTTAGGGGAATCAGTACGGGGGAAGCATGCGGGTCATCGGGTGCGATCCGGTGCGAGAGCGCGAAAAAGCACCTGCGACATGGGCCAACAAGGTCAACAGTAAAAGCCACGCGCCAAGATAGTGCAACTGGTGCAGTCGTTCGGCCAGGTTGCCAACCCAGACATCTCGCCCAAGCAGCGCCGGCCCACCGACGAACGGATCACTCGCCCAGACTCCGAGCCCGAGTAACGGTAACACGAGCATCAACCCATAAAACAACCGATGCGTGAACCGGGCGATTGCGCTCTCGGGAAGTTGCGCCGCCAGACGATGCCGGACCCACAGCCGAGTCAGCGCCAGGACAAAAAGCAGCAGGCCCAGAACCGCATGCAGGTCGAGCAGCAACGCTTTCCATGCGCTACCCCGCGCCAGACTTCCGAAGTAAAGTCCGAAACCGACCATCGAGGGCAGTAGCAAGGCCATCAGCCAATGCAGGCGGCGCATGAGCGCCGGGTACGGTCGGCGCTCCGCAACGGCAACCTTCGAGTTGCCGGATCTGGCACCTCGCGTCGAGCGTCTTGCAGCGTGTTGTTTCAGATCAACGACCAGAGTGCCGCAAACTCGTTGACCTCGAGATCGGTCAACTCCTGCTGCGTACCCATTGCCTCGATGATCGCTTCGGCCTGACGCGCACCGAACTGGCCTCGCACCGCACGCTCGAACTTATCTTCGAGCAGCGCAATCCCCTCCTCGCGCCTGCGGCGATGGCCAACCGGATAGTCGATCGAGACCTTTTCGCTCTGGCTGCCATCGGCATAAAACACCTGTACCGAATTTCCGATCGCTCGCTTGTCAGCATCGAAATACTCCTCGGTAAAGCGTGGATTTTCCTTCACCGCCATCTTGTCGCGCAGCGCGTCGATCCGCGGGTCGGCGGCAACGGTATCGGCATAGGATTCGGCCGTAAGTTGCCCGAAGATCAAGGGCACCGCGACCATGTACTGGATGCAATGGTCGCGATCGGCATAATTCGACAGCGGTCCGGTCTTGTCGATGATCCGGCTGCCGGCTTCCTGCGTCTCGATTTCGATACGTTCGATCTGGTCGAGTCGGTCCTTGACTTCCGGGTGCAGCTTCATCGCGCACTCGACCGCAGTCTGAGCGTGAAACTCGGCCGGAAACGCGATCTTGAACAGCACGTTTTCCATCACATAACTACCCAGCTCGCGCTCCAGCACCAGTTGCTGGCCACCAAACAAAACATCCTGAAAGCCCCAGCCCTTGGCGGTTAGCGCCGACGGGTAACCGAGCTCGCCTTTGAGCGTCAACAAGGCAAGCTGAACTGCGCGCCGGCAGGCATCGCCGGCCGCCCAACTCTTGCGCGAACCGGTATTGGGCGCATGTCGGTAGGTCCTCAGCGCACCGCCGTCGATCCAGGCCTGGCTGACCGCGTTGACGACATCGTCGCGCGAGCCGCCGAGCATGCGAGTAACCACCGCAGTCGAGGCCACGCGCACCAGCAGCACGTGATCGAGACCCACCCGGTTGAACGAATTTTTCAATGCCAGCACGCCCTGGATCTCGTGCGCTTTGATCATGGCTTCCAGGATCACCTCGACCGAAGCGCCTGGCCGGCCTTCGATCACCTCGGTCCGGGCAATATAATCGGCGACCGCATCAGCCAGCGCAGGGCCTGACACAGGCTGCGAATGGATCGTGGGGTCCGGCAGGCGGCGGTCAATCCTTCCGCCTTGTCGATGCCTGGTCCCGCCGTATTCACCACGCCTCGTTCTGTGGCACCCCATGCCTCTTGACGCAGCCGTGGTGAATACGGCGGGCTTATCCGGACTTTAACCCCAACGTTGCATCAATTTTCGGGCCGGAACCGCTACGCTGCCCGGTATAGCCGCCTTTCCGCAGTCTGGACTCGCGTTGCCAGTCCTCACGTAGAGTGAAGCTACGCTCCGGGTGGCAACACTCCGTTCAGCCTGCGGAAATTCGACTCTCCAGGCTTCCAGCTCCGAAAGTTGATGCAACGTTGGGGTTTACCAGTGCAATCTACACTTCGACCCGCGAACGCGATCGGCGGCTTCCGGCCCAGGCGATGATCAGGGCAAGTGCGAACGGAACCAGGCGTTCTGCCGCGTCGCCCGGCGTATCCGGGAGGCTGCTCAGCAGGACGGTCAGCCCGAAGCCTGCAAGCATTGCCGCAATCCGATAAGGACCGGCCACCGGGCCACAGAACAGCAGCACAATCAACAGCGGCCCAAACGCGTTTCCAAGCCCCTGCCATGCGAACAGAACGCGGCCAAATATCGTGGCCGGGAAATACAGCGCCAGCAGCGCCGATGCAACCCCGATCAGCACGATGACAATGCGATCGGTGGTCAGCGACAGCCTGCCGCCACGCAGATCGTGGCTTACGGCCGAGCCGGCGACCAGCAACTGGCTGTCGGAGGTCGACATGATGGCCGCCAGCACGCCGCCAGTGATTACGCCCCCCAGCACCGCCGGCAAATACCCGGCACTCACGCTCAGCAGTGCCGATTCGCCATCGCCCAGTTCCGGCAACAGCACGCGCGCCGACCAGCCGAGAACGACCATACCGACATAGATCACGGATGCCCAGCCAAGCGCAATCACGCGTGCCAGCCGAATCGAGGCTGGCTTTTCAAGCGCCATAAAGCGATTGACCACGTGCGGCTGGCCCGGATAGCCCAGTCCGATCCCGAACAGCCCGGCCACAAATACGACCGAAGCAATGGCCCCCGGTTGATCGACCCAGCGGCCCAGCGACGGCTCGCTGAGCGCGGCCAGGCCATCGACCAGTGCGCTCGGGCCACCCACGGCTAACAAGGCCGCGATCGGTAGCACGACGGCCACGAAAAGCATCATCAGCCCCTGCAGTGCATCGGTCACGCTAGCGGCCCAGAAGCCACCCAAAAAGACGTAGCCGACCACGATCAGCGAGCCGAACACGATCGCCGTGGTTCGCTCGACCGGCATCGCGACCTCGATCGCGGTACCGGCAGCCTGGAACTGCGATGCGATATAGAACGTGAAGCAGAACAGCACAATCGCCGCGCCCTGCATGCGCAGCAGCCGCTGCTGGGCCGCAGGCATGCCGGAGGCCAGGAACTCGACCAGCGTCAGCGCGCCGTTGCGGTGGCTTGCCGGCTGCAGCCGGGGCGCAATGAAAAACCAGTTGATCACAAAGCCCGAAAGCACTGCCGGCACCAACCAGATCGCCTGTAAACCCCAAGCGTAGGCCGCGCCGCTAACGCCGAGAAGCGTCCAGGCCGACGACGAACTGGCCGATGCACTGAGCGCGGCCACGATCGGACCCATGCGCCGGCCGGCCAGATGGAAATCGGAGCTGCTCGCGGTGCGGCGCTGGGCCCAGAGGCCGATACTCAGCAGCGCGATCAGGTAACAAATCATGGTTACAATCAACATGCCCGGCATTATCGCCGCCGGCCCATGCACATGTCGAGCGCCAATCCGTGGTAAGCTGCGTCCCGCATTGATGCCAGACCCAATCGGTGCACGCTTCGCGGATGTGATTGTTGACCAAGGCCCCTCCCCGATTTGTTACCGCCGCCGCTAAAAGACGGCTCTTAAGCCTTGGTTGACAAGGAAACCATTTAAATGAAATTCGACTCCCTCGGTCTTCGGGCCGAACTGCTGCGTGCGGTTGAAGCACAGGGCTTTACCGACGCCACTCCGGTGCAGCAAAAATCCATACCGGTGATTCTGGACGGCCGCGATGTCATGGCCAGCGCCCAGACCGGCACCGGCAAGACGGCGGCCTTCGCGCTTCCAATTCTGCAAAAGCTGACCGACCCCAATGGCCCGAAACGCGGTTCAGGAAGCGGCGTTCGCGCGCTGGTCCTGACGCCGACGCGCGAACTCGCCGCGCAGGTTCACGACAATATCCGGGATCTTGGCCGGTTCACACCGACTCGCGCAGCTGCGGTCTTCGGTGGTGTCAACATCAATCCGCAGATCACTAAGCTCAAGCGCGGCGTCGATGTGCTGGTTGCCACGCCCGGGCGCTTGATGGATCTGATGCAGCGCGGCTGCGTCGACCTGCGAGGCGTCCAGTTTCTGGTCCTCGACGAGGCCGACCGGATGCTCGACATGGGCTTTCTCCCGGCCATCGAGCGCATCCTGCGCGCCCTCCCGGCGCAGCGCCAGACGCTGCTGTTCTCGGCCACGTTTTCGAAAGAAATTACCACGCTTGCCGGTAAGTTCCTGAACAAGCCAGAGCGTATCGAAACCGCAGCGCCCAATTCCACAGTCGAGGCCATTGCCCAGAAAGCCGTGCGCGTCGACCAGTCGCGCAAGCGCGAACTGCTGTCGTGGATGATCGGTCACAACAACTGGCAGCAGGTCCTGATTTTTACCCGGACCAAACACGGTGCCAATCGACTGGCCCGTCAACTCGAAGCCGATGGCATCGAAGCCGCCGCCATTCACGGCAACAAAAGCCAGGGTGCCCGCACCCGCGCGCTCAGCGACTTCAAATCCGGCTCGGTTCGCGCGCTTGTGGCCACCGATATCGCTGCCCGTGGCCTGGATATCGACCAACTTCCCCACGTGGTGAATTTTGAAATTCCCGACGTGCCGGAAGACTACGTTCATCGCATCGGCCGCACCGGTCGAGCCGGCCGCGAAGGCTTGGCGGTTTCATTCGTGGCCGGTGCCGAACACGGCCAGTTCGAGGCTGTTCGCCGGCTGGTCACGGTTGAAATTCCGACCGAAATCATTGACGGTTACGAACCAACCGAACCGATCAGCAACAAGCCCCCCGCTCGCCGGGGCGGTGGCGGTGGCGGCGGTGGAAATCGTCGCGGTGGCGGTGGCGGTGGCGGTGGCGGCGGTCGCAGCCAGAATCGCGCGGGTAACAGCGCCAGGCCGGCGAGCGCCGGTAAACGCCAAGGCCAGAAAAAGCGCTTCCGTAAAGCGGCCTGAGTCACAACCGGATGCGAATCACGGTCGCCTCAGCCCGCCTGATTCACCACCCTGCCACCGCGAGCGCTCGATAGATCCTGTGGCGCGGGTGTTTCGCAACCGATTGCACCGGAAGCGTGCTCGCCTGTCCGATGAGTACGCACGGCCGACCAAAACGCCCTGGACGCGGGGCTTGGCGGCTCCGCAGTAGGCAGGGTGGCATTCAGGCGGGCTCAGACCCGTTCGGGCTTAACGACAGGCACGCCTGAGCCGATCGGCGATCGACCCGATGCACGCGGACCGACATCATCGGCAGGCACCTGCAATACGTCGCCCAGCACATTCTCGATCGAACGCACCGACAGCATGCCGGGCCGCAGCAGCTTTGCCTGCGGACCGCTCAAGTCGATAATCGTTGATTCAAGTCCGACCTCGCAAGCGCCGCCGTCAACCACCGCATCAATCGAATCGTCGAGCTCGGCAATCACGTGGTCGGCCGTGGTTGGACTGATTCGACCGAAACGGTTTGCCGAAGGCGCGGCAAGACCGCCATCGAACCGGCACAACAGCTGGTGTGCAATGGGATGGCCGGGCACGCGTAACGCGATGCTGTCCTGACCGCCGGTCACGGCATCGGAAACACCCGCCGCGCGCGACAGGACCAGCGTCATCGGACCCGGCCAGAATGCGTCGGCCAGCCGCCAGGCCGCCTGCGGTATCTTTCGCGCCCAGTGGTCGATCGCCGATGAGCAACCAAGATGCACAATCAAGGGGTGGTCCTCGGGCCGCCCCTTGACCTCGAAGACCCTCGATACGGCGCGCGTATTGCTGGCATCGGCACCAAGTCCGTAGACGGTTTCGGTCGGGAACGCAACCAGCCCGCCGGCGTCAAGGATCCCGACTGCCTCATCCAGGTCTTGCGCGCTGGTGCCGAGCCGAATCATCGCCTGTCCCGTAACCGCATAGCCCGCTAGCGCCCGCGCAAAAACAGCTTGTCGAGCTGCTGCAAGTCGAGCTCCACCCAGGTCGGGCGGCCATGGTTGCACTGGCCGCTGCGCTCGGTTCGCTCCATGTCACGCAGCAAAGCATTCATTTCCTGGATACTCAGCGAGCGATTGGCCCTCACGGAGCCATGACAGGCCGCAGTCGAAAGCAACTCGTCGATGGCCTGTTCAACCCGCCGGCTTTGGCCCAGCTCGACCAGGTCCGACAATACGTCGCGCACCAGGCCGGCCTTATCGGCACCGGCCAGCAGAGCCGGCACCGCGCGAATAAAAAGGCTCTCCGGCCCGGCGGCGTGCAAATCGAAACCCAGCCGGCCAAGACTTTCGGCGTGGCGCTCGAGCGCCCGGCTCTCGCGCGCCGAAACGGCCAGCGTCTCGGGCACCAGCAGCGGCTGCGAACGAATCCGGTCCTCGCTCCAGGACGCCTTCATGCGTTCGTAGGTGATGCGTTCGTGCGCCGTGCGCAGAACCACGTGTGCCGGCGCGGGTATCGGCCAGCACGCGATTGATCATCGAAAAAAGGAATCCATGCACCAGCCGGCCATCACGAAAGCGCACCTCGGTCTTTTGCGGATGCACATTAACGTCCAGGCGCTCCGGTGCCATCGCAAGCATCAACACGTAGGCCGGGTGACGGCCCGAAAACAGCACGTCGGCATACGCCTGGCGAATCGCATGGGTCACCAGTCGATCGCGCACCAGGCGCCCGTTGACGAAGAAATACTGCATGTCGGCCTGGCTGCGCGAAAATTCGGGCCGCGCGATCCAGCCGGAAAGATGCAGGCCCTGGTGTTCGGTATCGATTTCCAGCGCAGCGTCGACGAAATCCTTGCCGCAGATACTCTCCACGCGCCGCCGGCGGGCGATTTCGTCGGTCGCCGGCGGCAGATTCCGGCAACCGCGCCCATTGTGCTTGAGCTCGAAGGCCACCGCGCCGCGCGCCAGCGACATGCGCTTGACCAACTCATCGATATGGCCGAATTCGGTGCGCTCGGTCTTCAGGAACTTACGCCGCGCCGGGGTATTGAAAAACAGGTCACGGACCTCGACGACCGTGCCCGGCGGCATCGCGAACGGTTCGGGCCGGCCGATTCGGCCACCGTCGCAAATCACCTGAACGCCGGTATCCGAGTCGGCTTGGCGAGATGCAATGGTCATACGCGAAACCGAAGCGATACTCGGAAGCGCCTCGCCGCGGAACCCGAGGCTGGCCACGGATTCGAGGTCTTCCAGCGATGCAATCTTGCTTGTGGCATGGGCCTTCAGCGCAAGCTCGATCTGTTCGGCGTCGATGCCGTGACCATCGTCGCTGATCCGGATTCGCCGTTCGCCGCCGCCATCGACTTCGATGCGCACCCTGCAGGCCCCGGCATCAAGGCAATTCTCGACCAGTTCCTTAACGACCGAAGCCGGCCTTTCGACCACCTCGCCGGCGGCGATCTGATTAACCAGGTGTACCGGCAGAGCGCGAATTGGCATTCGCTCAACCCGGCCCAGGCATGACCCGGGTACCGCAAAGCGGCACCCGATGCCCGGGCATAGCGGATTGACCGCGCCGCGCGCCGCGCTTGCTGCACGTGTCGCTGCGTGCAAGTGCCCGACCGTCACCAGCCGCACGACGGCAGGAAGGATGGTCAATAGGCCGGGTTGCAGAGCACCAAATCATAACCAAACGCGCATCAATCGGCCGCATCGGCGGCGGGCAGCATCAATCGCTCGACCGGCTTGCCGCCGATAACGTGCGATTGTAGAATTTCTTCCAGATCCTCTTCATCAAGATAGGTGTACCAAACCGCGTCCGGATACACCACCAGGACAGGTCCCAGCTCGCAGCGATCCAGACACCCGGCCGAATTGACGCGCACGCCGCCCGGACCCGTCAGACCCAGGGACTTGGCCCGGTCCTTGGTCCAGGCGCGCAAGCCTTCCGAACCGCACTGGCCACAAGAGGCGCGATCGGCGTCCTCGGGACGCAGGTTGGTGCAAAAAAACAGGTGCTTGCTGTAATACGTCACGACGCTTGGATAACCGGAAAAATTTATCGGAAACTGTACACCAAATTGACGGTGCTCAAATAGTCGGTTTGATCCCAGCCCGGCTCGACATCGGTATTGCGGCGCACCGAAAACCCGGTCTTTAGAGACATCGGCGCATTGATCGCGACCTCCAGCGCCAGCACGCTCTCGAGAAAGGGATTCGCCGAGCCGGTCAGATTAGTTTTTTCTGACGGGTCGTAATCGGTCTCCCGGCGTGCAGCATCGGAGTCGTGTTGCCCGTACAATTCAAGGCTCGTTCAACACGCGGACGACCGGAATGAATTTTATCGATCGCTGCATCATTCAACTTGACCAGGCGCTCAGGATTTCCTTGGCACCCGCGCCTCCGTCGGATCGGGCATCGCCGGCCGAGCCCATTGATGACTGCCCGATGGACCCGGACGAACAATCGCTGGCGACCGGCCTGATGCGCATCAACCACAGCGGCGAGGTTTGCGCGCAGGCACTCTACGCCGGTCAGGCCGCGACCGCGCGCGGGCCGGCGGTGCGCGAGGAAATGAAGCAGGCCGCGCGCGAGGAAGTCGACCATTTGCGCTGGTGCGCGGATCGCCTGGACGAACTCGACAGTGCCCCGAGTCGGCTGAATCCATTGTGGTATGCCGGCTCGTTCACGATTGGAGCGCTTGCGGGCGCGGCCGGCGACCGATGGAGCCTGGGGTTTGTCGAAGCGACCGAGCGCCAGGTCGAGGCGCATCTTCAATCCCACCTCGATCGGCTTCCCGAAAAGGATCTGCGCTCGCGTGCGATCGTCGCGCAGATGAAACTGGACGAAGCGCGCCATGCCGAGCTTGCGGCCTGTTCGGGCGCGGCCCGCTTGCCGCCCCCGTTACAAACGGGCATGGCGGTGTCTGCCAACGTTATGAAGTGGCTGGCCTTTCGGATCTGATCACAAAAATCCGCTCCTTAACGTAGAGTGAAGCAACACGCCGCTGGCAACACACCGTGCAGCCCCCCGGAAACACAACTCTCCGGGCTTCCAGCTCCAGAAATTGATGCAGCGTTGGGGTAGAGCGGGCTAAAGATTGCGCCCATAGAACAGGTCCAGCATTTCCTGACGCAGGCGGCGCTCGATCCTGCGGCGCTGCACAGGCTCGAGATCAACGGACTGCAGGCCGAACAGGTAGCTGTCCAGCTCGAATTCCTTCAGACACATTTTTGTGTGGAACAGGTTTTCCTGATAGACATTCACGTCGATCATCTGGTAGGCATTGCGCGTGTCCCGACTGAAATAGTCCTGGATGGAGGTGATTTTGTGGTCGATGAAATGCTTGCGCCCGCGAACATCGCGCGTGAATCCGCGAACACGGTAGTCGACCGTTACGATATCGGATTCAAAGCTGTGAATCAGGTAATTCAATGCCTTCAGAGGCGAGATTACCCCACAGGTGGCAACGTCAATATCGGCGCGGAACGTGCAAATTCCGTCATGGGGATGGCTTTCCGGGTAGGTGTGCACGGTGATATGACTTTTATCCAGATGCGCCAGCACAGTTTCCGGCAGCGGCCCCGGCGCGGCCGATGTGACGGTCGAATCCGGCGCGACCGGCTCTTCAGCAATCAGCATCGTGACACTCGCGCCCTGGGGATCGTAATCCTGGCGTGCCACATTCAGAATATTGGCACCGATGATCTGCGAAACATCGGTCAGAATCTGAGTCAACCGATGCGCATTGTACGCTTCGTCGATATAAGCAATATACTGTTCACGTTGCTGATCGGTCGTGGCATAGCACAAATCATAGATATTGAAGCTCAGTGCCTTGGTCAAATTATTGAATCCGTGGAGCTGGATGCGGCGTTTCGCCATTGCCTCGCCTCGATTCGAACGTGAAGTTAAGCTGATAATTATCGCTCAGATGAACCAATGTTTCAAAAATATCTCTCGATTCATTTGACGTACTCGAGCTGCCGTTGCAGAATTACCGGTAGGGTTTGCGGCACGAAGGTCATGATCGTGGTAGAAGATCTTGCGTGACAGATTATTTCTAACAGGAAATTCGGGAAGAAAATAATGCGTGATTTACAATTTTACCCGGTCGATCGGGCCGCAATGGACCACTTTCTGCAGTTATGCAAGCGGCTTCATTTTCCGGCACGCGCGACGGTGATGAGGCCGGGCGACTCCGGACAATCACTGCTTTATGTGATTGAGGGCTCTGTAACAGTCCTAACCGAAGGCGACGACGGTCGCGAGTTAATTCTCAGCTATCTGAACCCGGGTGACTTCCTTGGTGAAATGGGCCTGTTCATGCGCCCGACGCAGCGCGAAGTGCTGGTTCGCACCAAAACCAAATGCGAACTGGCCGAGATTTCCTATGTGGCCCTTCGCGATGCACTTGAAGGCGAACTGAAGGACCGGGCTGTCGAGATCATGACCGCGATTGGTGCCAAGCTTGCCCAGCGACTGCTACAGACCCGGCGCAAGGTCGAGCACCTGGCGTTTCTGGACACTCAAGGTCGTGTCGCCCGGACGCTGATCGACCTGTGCGGAGAACCGGACGCGGTATCACACCCGGAAGGGACGCAGATTAAGGTCACGCGGCAGGAAGTTTCGCGAATAGTCGGCTGTTCGCGCGAGATGGCTGGACGTGTGATGAAGACACTCGAAGAAGAAGGCATGATTCGCGCCTCCGGAAAAACCATCGTCGTGATCGGCACGTTCAAGGGCTCGGCCCCGGCCTGAGCCCTAAATCCGGCGGGCTCCGATGAGCCTGCCGGATTTCCCCCAGGTATTTTGCAGGCGAACAAAAGCCGGACGTCACAGCGATTCGCCTGCACGCAGGCTTCTACACATGCTGCCTGACTCAGCAAAGTTGTATTGATAAATCCGGCTTATTCACCACCCCTCCGTCACGTAGGTCCGCCAGGCGCCATGGCCGGGGTTTTGCGAGCAAACGCCGCGTAGGCGTACTCGCCTGTCCGCTTGAGGATGCGTGACCGAGCGAAACGCCACAGACGCGGGGCCTCGCGATGCCGCAGTGGCTGGCGTGGTGAATCCGGCGGGTCTGCACCTCAGCCGGTGTTTTGCAAACCCTGGGCAATGCCGTGCACGGTCGAGACCAGAACCTCCTCCAGTCCGCTGTCTTTGCAGTCGCCGGAGCGCCAGCGCGCGAGCAGCTCGACTTGAACAAAGCTCATCGGATCGACATACGGGTTGCGCAACAGGATCGATCGCTGCAGCGTCTCGTCGCCGGCCAGCAATCCCGACTGCTCTTTTA
>JAIVHD010000066.1 GCA_020201235.1 Lysobacteraceae bacterium | reverse complement strand
CGTGCACGCCTGAGGATACCAGCGGGCTTTACTTAACCCAGGCCGATATCGATCCGTTCGGCCCCGATCTTGGCGCAGTCCACGACGTCACGGTCGCGCTGGTCGGGCTGCACATCGTGACCAAACCAGTCAATCACCCAGAATGGGTATGGGCGACGTTCGAGTTTGCCGACAACGCACCGGACTGCTCCGGCGCCAGCAACCGCGATGGTACGGACTGGCTTTTCTACAACCCGTCGTGCGAAGGGCCTTTTTGCGAGACCAACGTCTATTGCGATCCGTGCTCGGGTAACTGTGGTGCCGAAGTTACGCTCGATCCGCAATGCAAGGCAACACCGATCCCGACCCAGGTCTGCCGATATTATCCAATCGATACCATGAACCCATCCGGCACGGTAAGCCAGTTAAACGCCAGCGTGGTCCGCTCAGCCCCGGCCGATTCGATTTTCGGCAGCTATCAACTGGTCGGCGCACTGTATACCCAATACGGTTCCACCGGCGGCAACGACACCGGTTCGCCCTTTCTCGCAAATTTGACCATGGAAACCTACAAGCAGGACGATCACCGTATTGGAATTCCGCCCAATACCGGCTGCTTTACCTGCCACAGCCGGGTGTTTACCGCCCTGGGCACCAAAAACGGTGGCCAGGGCGATTTTTCGCATTCGTTTAAGAACATCCAGCAAGCCGGGGCCTGCGCGGCCTCGCTGCCAAGCTATTGCCCCGACAGTGGCCTGCTCGGGAGACCGTTACCGGACAGCTGAATCCGGCACACCAGGGCAACACCAGGACCATGACTGAAAACAGACTCAAATACTCAAGTATCGCCAAGCTGCCAACCGAGGTGGGCGAGTTCAAAGCCTGTTGTGTACTCGAGCCCGGCAGCGACAAAGAACACCTGCTGATTTACCAGGGCAAGCTCGAAAACGCCGAGGAGTTGATTTTCCGAATCCATTCAGAATGCATGACAAGCGAGGTATTCGGCTCATTGAAATGCGATTGCCGCGATCAGCTCAAGCTGGCAATGAAAGCCATTGCCGACCAGGGCCGCGGAGCCATTCTGTACTTGCGGCAGGAAGGTCGCGGGATCGGTTTGTTCAATAAGATCGAGGCCTACTCGTTGCAGGACCTGGGCTTCAACACCATCGATGCCAACCTCGAACTCGGGCTCGGAGTAGATTTGCGCGAATACGACGTGGCTGCGGCCGTGCTCAAGGATTTCGGCGTCAAATCGATCCGGTTGGCCAGCAACAATCCGCTGAAGATCAAGGCCATGGAGACTCTGGGTATCACGATCGCCGAGCGGGTACCGGTCAAGAGCCGCGTCAATGCGCACAACAAGAGCTATCTTCAGATCAAGCGCGAATTGATGGACCATGCGATATGACAACCGTGACCCACACCACTGGGGGTTTTATTCATCACCGCGGACCGGTCACCGCCACCCAGGGCATCGCCGGCAGCGACTGGATTCTTGCCAGCGGTTACGACAGCGCGATCTCGATGTTTCATCGCCTCTCCGGTGAGATCCGGCTGCTTGGTTACCACGACCATCTGGCCAACAGTCTGGCAGTGATCGACGATGGCAGCCTGGCGGCATCTTGCTCTTCGGATTATTCGATCCATATCTGGGACCTGAAAACAGGGCGGAGACGGCACCGCTTAACCGGACATGCCGACGACGCAGAGGCATTCGCTTTCATCGACCGGCAGCGCGGCGTGTCGGCCTCGCGCGACCGCAATCTGCGGATCTGGGATCTTGATACCGGGCAATGTCTGAAAGTACTCGAAGGCCACCGCAAGGATGTCCTGTCGGTGGCCTGCAGCGATGACTTGATTTACAGCTGCGGCGACGACATGACGCTGCGGTGTTGGTCGTTGGAAAACGGTGAAAATCTGGCAACGTGGGGGCCTTTCGACACCGAAACCGATACTTGTGCGGTCGATATCGCACGTCGCCGCCTGGTACTGGGCTGCGACGACGGCATCATCCGCATCTTCAGCATGCAAACCGGCGACCTGCTGCGCACAATTGAGGCCCATCGCTCCGGGATCAAGAAGGTGGCGGTTTGTCCGAAGACGGGCGATCTTTTATCGGCCGCCTACGACCAGCAGATCCTGATCTGGGACGGCAACACGCTGGAGCTCAAGCTTGGTCTGGCAAATCATCCGGCCAAGTGGGAGCGCTCGTTCAGCTGGTCGCCATGCGGCAGCCGGATCTACTCCGGCACCTTCGACGGCAGCATCGTGTGCTGGCAAAGCAAGACCGGTGAGCTCGAACGGGAGTTGGGCCTGGCACACGAAACCCCCGGCAATCCCTGTCTGAACGAAATCGAAACCGATGGTTGCGGCCTAATGGCAACAGCCAGCGACGACGGCGTGATCCGGTTGTACGATCTTGCCAAAAAATCGCCGGTGCGCGCCATCACACCGAACCGGCGCGTACTCATGAATGCCATCGCGCTGGATGCTGACGCACGTCGTGTTTACGGCGGCGACCACCATGGCCGCTTGCACAGGATTGGGATTGCAGACGGCATCCCCAACGAGCAGGCAGCCGTGGAAATCGGCCAAGGCCCGATCAACACGGTCAAGGTGGCCGACGCCGGCCGCGACCGGGGCCTGTCGTTCGTAGGCAGCTACAGCGGCATGATCTCGGTCGTCTCGCCGGAAGGCCGGGTGATCAACCAATTTCGCCTGCACAAAAACGCGGTCAAGTCGATCGCCCTCAATGCAGCCGAGTCGATCGGAATCAGCTGCAGCGCCGACGGCATCCTGGTGGTCTGGGATTTCGACGGCCGTCTGCAAAGTCAGCTCCAAGCGCACGATGCAATCATCAACGACGTTTCAATCAGCCCGGACGGCAAATTCGTGGTCAGCGTCAGCCGAGACTTCAGCCTGAAACGCTACGACCTTGAAAGCCGGACCCTAACCGACGCCTTTCGGCTGTCGGAAAAATCGCCGAAGTCCGTGGTCTGTTTCGACAGCCGCACGGCGCTGATCGGAAACTATTGGGGCGATGTTGGCCGACTGTCGCTGGATAGCGGCCGTCTCGACTGGATAAAAGTTGCCGGCAACGGCATCAGCTCGCTGACGTCCGACGGCCGCTCGGTATATGCCGCATCCTACGACGGCGGCATCTACCGGATTGACCCGGCCAGCATGCAGTCCGAAAACATCGTGCAACTGATGCAGCAGAAAGTGGCCTGAGCGCATGACGCGGCTAGCGGAGGGCTCGTCGGTCCACTTCACGATACTGGCAACCCCCAGATCGGGCAGCAACATGCTTTGCGGCCTGCTCAATACCCATTCCGACTGCGTTTGCCATCACGAATTGTTCAACCCCAAGGGGGTTCGCCTGGCCTTGCATCTGCGCAATCCGGAGCCCAACCTGGCGGGTCTGCCGGACCGACAGGCCAAGCCACTTGCGTTCATGCAGGCCGTGATGGAACGCTGGCCAGGCCTGCACGCAACCGGCATGAAGATGACCGGCATCCAGGACCGGCACGCGTTCGCCCACATCCTGGCGACTGTCACAATGCGAAAAATCCTGCTCAAGCGGTGCAACACATTGCGAGAACTGGTTTCGCACAAAATCGCCGAACAGTTGAACCAGTGGGAAGTGTACGATGGCGATATGCTCGTTCATCATCGTCCCAGGGTAACGGTCGAAGTCGATGAACTGGAACGGCGTGCGCGCGTCAACCAGCAACATTATCAAAGCATCGTCAAGCGGCTCCAGGCAGACCGACAGGAATATCTGGAAGTTAGCTACGAACGCCTTCTTGGAAATGACCGCCATACAACAATCGCCGGAGTGCTTGATTTTCTGGAACTCTCGCCCAGCGATGATCTTGAGCTGGTCAGTGTTCGTCAGAACCCTCAGCCGCTTAACGAACTGCTCGAAAACTACGACCAGCTCCGACACCGGCTCAGCGACACGGTCTACCACTGGCAACTTGACGAGTGACACCGACACCATGACCGAGACCCTCACCGAGACCGTCAGTGCGCGCCATTTCGGATTGTTTGACCACCTCGACAACAACGGAACCGAATCACCGGGCGAACACTACAGGCAACGCCTGGCGCTGATCGGGCAATGCGACGACGGCACCTTTCACGGCTATCATCTGGCCGAGCACCACTGCACGCCGCTTGGCCAGGCCTGTTCGCCGAGTGTTTTTCTCGCGGCGGTCGCCGCCCGCACCGAGAGGCTGAGAATTATTCCGACGATTTACCCGCTGCCGCTATACCATCCGATCCGGCTGCTAGAAGAAGTCGCCATGCTCGATCACCTCAGTCAGGGCCGACTCGAAATCGGCGTCGGACCGGGCGGTTCACCTCCGGAGCAATTAATGTTCGGAGTCAACCCCGAGCAGGCCATGCCGGCGTTCATGGAAGCCTATGACGTGTTCAAGCAGGGCTTGACCAGTGGCAAGGTCCGCTACGACGGCAAGCATTTCCAGTTCGACCGCAGCGAGGTCTTCATGCGCTGCCAGCAAACGCCCCACCCTCCGCTGTGGTACGGCGCCTCCAGTGACCGGTCGGTGCAATGGCTGGCCGGCGAAGGCATGAACATGCTCACGGGTGGCAACTTCGAGCGCCTGCGCTTGGTCAGCGCTACCTACCGGCAGCACTACCGCAGCGCGCTCGACGGGCTGGAACCCAAGGTCGGCGCCGTGCGTCGTCTGGTGATTGCCGAAACCGACGAACAGGCGCTGCAGGTCGCCGACCCGGCCTACCGCCGCTGGTTCTACAACATGAATTATCTTTGGGAAAAGTCCGGCACCGATATCGGACGCTTTCATCGAAGCCTGGGGGCGGCAATCGAC
>JAIVHD010000065.1:1764-8702 GCA_020201235.1 Lysobacteraceae bacterium | reverse complement strand
TATGGCAATGACGCGCCATTCGGTGACCGACAGGCCGAAGCGCTGCTCGTAGGTTGCGGCAATGCCCTGGCTGACCCGGTTGGACAGCACCGATAAGCGATACGGCAGAAAATTTTCAAGTTCGAGCATGGAACAATCCCTTGTAATTAGTTTCAAATGTAACTAATATAATCTTCGACCGTTGCGTGGCCGGGCCATTCACGGCGCACGCGTCGAACGCAGGCTGCTAGCAGCCTGTCGTGCGACTGTAACCGCAACCCATTCATCAGGAGAACCGCAATGGCACAATCGCGCCCCAACCCGCTGGGTGTCCAAAAATTTGAAGTCATCGAATTCGCCTCGCCCAGGCCCGAGGAACTGCACACATTGTTCCGCGCGCTGGGCTTTAGTGCCGTTGCGACCCACCGCGATCAACCGGTGACCCTGTACCGCCAGGGCGGCATCAATTTCCTGGTCAACGAGACGCCAGATTCGTTTGCCAGCGACTTTGCCGAGCGCCACGGGCCCAGCTGCACCGGTTTCGGGATCCGGGTCGACGACCCGGAAGCCGCCTACGAGCAGGTCAAGGCCAGCGGTGCCGGGGATATCGACCAGCGCATCGACTCGCTGCCGCTGGATTGCCCGCGCATCGAGGGCATCGGTGGAAGCGTGCTCTATTTGACCGGCGCTGCTCGCGATATCGAGCAGCATTTCGAGTTCGACCCCTCGGTTGAGCGCAACCCGATCGGTGCCGGTCTGACCAAAATCGACCACCTGACCCACAACGTCTACAACGGCAACATGGCCCGGTGGTCCGGTTTCTACGAGGATTTGTTCGGGTTTTTCGAAGTCAGGTACTTTGATATCAAAGGCGAGCAGACCGGACTTCGCTCCCGGGCCATGACCGCGCCGGACGGCTCGATCTCGATACCGATCAACGAATCCGAAGACCCCAAAAGCCAGATCAATGAATACTTGCAGCAATATAATGGCGAGGGCGTCCAGCACATTGCGCTGTATACCGATTCGATTTACGACACCGTCGAGCAACTACACACCAACGGCATCGAGTTTCTTGATACTCCCGACACCTACTATGATGTCATCGACCGGCGAATTCCGAACCACGGCGAAGATCTCGAGCGCATGCGCGCCGACAAGATTCTCATCGATGCCGACCGGACCAACCCGGACAAGCAGCTGCTGCAGATCTTCACGCAGACCAACATCGGCCCGATTTTTTTCGAGATCATCCAGCGCAAGGGCAACGAGGGCTTCGGCGAAGGAAATTTCCAGGCCTTGTTCGAGGCGATCGAGCGCGATCAGCAAAAGCGCGGCGTGCTTTGACCGCACAGGCGCGTCCCTCGAAACCGTGAAACCCGGAGCTCAGGAACGAAGAAGATGAAAAAATGGATTTCCTACCCCAAGGTCGAGGGCGATGCGTCGCGTCAGGCGCATTGCGATTTGCCCGAGGGCACCTTTGAGCGTGAGCTGGGCAAGGAGGGCTTCTTCGGCCCGGCCACGCATATGCATCATCGCCATCCGCCGACCGGCTGGACCGATTTTGATGGCCCATTGCGACCAAGGGCCTTCGACACCACCCGAATCGCACCGCAGGCCGGGTCGCCCTGGGGTGCGCAGGAGTTGATGCACAATGCCCACTGCCGGGTGCGTTCGTGGAAAACGCCGGGCGGAATGGACCACCTGGCGCGCAATTCGGACGGCGATGAATTGTTGTTTATCCACGCCGGCCGCGGTGAGCTGTTCTGTGACTATGGCCGCCTGGAATTCCGCGACGGCGATTACATCATGCTTCCGCGCGGTACGATGTGGCGGCTTCAAAGCGATGCGCCGCTCGACGTATTGATGATCGAGGCGACCAACTCCAGCTTCATGCTGCCGGAAAAGGGCCTGGTCGGACCGCACGCGATCTTCGACCCGGCCATGCTCGACACGCCGCGCCTCGACGATGCATTCAAGGCCCAGCAGGGCGAACAGACCTGGGAAGTCCTGGTCAAGCGCGGCAATCGGGTCTCGACGATTACCTATCCGTTCAACCCGCTCGACGCGGTCGGCTGGCACGGTGACCTGATGCCGGTCAGGATCAACTGGCGCGACATTCGTCCGTTGATGAGCCACCGTTATCATCTGCCGCCCTCGGCCCACACGACCTTCATCGCCGATCGTTTCGTCGTCTGTACCTTTGTGCCCCGGCCCTTCGAAAGCGACCCCAACGCGCTGAAAGTGCCGTTTTTCCACAACAATGACGACTTCGACGAATTGATTTTCTATCACGCGGGCAGCTTTTTCTCACGCGACGATATCCACCCCGGCATGATGACGCTGCACCCCTGCGGCTTCACCCACGGGCCGCATCCCAAGGCGCTGAAAAACGCCTTCGAACCGAAGGCCGAAGGCACCGATGAAGTCGCGGTCATGATCGATACGCGCGACGCGCTGGACGTCGGCGAGCAGGCCGAGGCGGTCGAGCGCAAGAATTATGTCGACAGCTGGAAAGCGCAGCAGACGACCTGATCGCGGCTTCAAAGCGCTCAGATTTAGCGGTTGCGATGCTGAGCCGGTCCGCAGTTGCAGACCAAAAATGTATGCAACACTGAAACAAAACACAAGGATTTGAGCCAATGAAACTAGCAAGCCTCAAACAGGGCAATCGTGACGGAACGCTGATTGTCGTCAACCGGTCTTTGAGCCGGGCCGTGCGCGCCGATGAAATCGCGCCGACCTTGCAAGCCGCCCTTGATGGCTGGGACACGATTGCACCACGCTTGAATGCTCTTTACGAGCGACTTCAGAACGGCGATTGCGAGTCTGCGTTCGATCTCGACATCGACGCACTGGCCGCGCCGCTGCCGCGCGCGTTTCAATTTCTCGACGGCAGTGCCTACCTGCCGCACGTCGAGCGCGTGCGTAAGGCGCGCGGTGCCGAAGTGCCCGAGAGCTTCTTCACCGACCCGCTGATGTACCAGGCCGTCAGCGACGGTTTTCTCGGCCCGCGCGACCCGATCGCCATGCCGACGCTGGACTGGGGCATCGATTTCGAGTCCGAAATCGGCGTGATCTGCGACGATATTCCGATGGGTGCCGAAGCCGCCGAATGCGCCGACCATATCCAGCTCGTGACCATCCTCAACGATGTCTCGTTGCGAAACCTGATCCCGGGCGAGCTCGGCAAGGGCTTCGGCTTCGTCGTATCCAAGCCGCGTTCGGCCCTGGCACCGGTGGTCGTGACGCCCGATGAGCTGGGTGATGCCTGGGTTGACTCGAAGCTTCACAGGCCCTTGCAGACGCACTATAACGGTGATTTGTTCGGCGATCCGGAAGCCGGCGTCGACATGCAGTTTTCGTTTGCCGAGCTGCTGGCCCACGCGGCCCAATCCAGGCCCCTGAGCGCCGGCACCTTGCTGGGTTCTGGCACGATTGCCAATCAGGATACATCGCGTGGTGCAAGCTGCCTGGCCGAGAAGCGGATGCTCGAAATCATCGCCGGCGGAGAGCCCGAAACCCCGTTCATGAAATTTGGCGACCGGGTCAAAATCGAAATGACCGACGCCGATGGCCACAGTTATTTTGGTGCGATCGAGCAGCAAGTAATCGAATATCGGCGCTAATCCCGCCGTACTCACCACCTCGCCCGCAGCGCAGCCGCCAGGCCTCGCGTCCAGGGCGGTTGGCTCGGTTGGCAAGTGCACCGGCCACCGGTGTTGCCCGGGCGGCGCTTTCCGGAACGCTATCTCCCTTATACTATTGGGCTATTCAGTCAATATCCCCGTTTCGGGAACAGGTCGGCCCATGCTATTCGATAATGTAGTCATCAAGTCCGTGGTCTCGGTAGACCCACCCAACAAGGTCTCCAGCGATGAGGTCTATGAAAGGCTTGAGCCGACGCTCAAGAAACTCAACGTGCGCGGAAACCCGCTGATCGACCTGGCCGGCATCCTCGAGCGGCGTTACTGGGACGACGGCACAATGCCTTCTGATGCCGCGACGCTGGCCGGACAAAAAGCGCTGGCAGCCGCCGACCTCGATCCGAAACGGGTCGGAATCCTGATCAACACCTCGGTTTCGCGCGATTTCCTCGAGCCGTCCACCGCCTGCCTGGTGCATCGAAACCTGAGGCTGGCCGATACCTGCGAGAGTTTCGATGTTGGCAATGCCTGTCTGGCATTTATCAACGGCATGAATATCGCCGGTCGCATGCTTGAGCGTGGCGAAATCGATTACGCGCTGATCGTCAACGGCGAATCCAGCCGCGAAATCAATGAGAACACCATCCGGCGCTTGCTCGAACCGTCGGTTACCAAAGACCAGTTCAAGGGCGAGTTCGCGTCGCTGACGCTGGGCTCCGGTGCCGCCGCAATGGTACTCACACGCGGCGATCTGGAGCCCGACGGCCATCTGTATAAAGGCGGCGTCACGCGCGCGGCCACTCAGTTCAACAACCTGTGCCGCGGCTGGAACCACCAGATGTGGACCGATACCCGCACCCTGCTGACCGAGGGCATGAAGCTTGCCAGCCTGACCTACACGGCCGCGCGCACCGTCATGGGCTGGGTCATGCACGACCCAAAACCACCCGCCCGATTGGCGGCGAGGGGCACCCAATGCCTAACCTGAGCGGCCTGGATGCATCACTGTATCCGTTCGACAGCCAGTATCACGAGCTTAAGTCCGGGCATTGCATGCATTTCGTCGACGAGGGTCTGGTTGAAGGACCGCCGGCCGTGATGGTGCACGGCAACCCGACCTGGTCGTTTTACTACCGCAACCTGATCCGGGGTCTGGCCGACCGCCATCGCTGCCTGGCGCCGGATCATGTCGGCATGGGCCTGTCGGACCGCCCGCCTGATGCCCAATACAACTACACGCTCGAGACCCGAGTCTCCGATTTCGGCGAATGGATGGATTCGGTCGAACCGAATCGCCCGGTGGATTTGATCGTGCACGACTGGGGTGGGGCTATCGGCATGGCCTGGGCCAGTCGCAACCCGGAGCGCGTTGGCCGCATCGTCATCCTCAACACCTGGGCATTTACCATCCCCGGCGACCTCTCGCTGCCGCGCTCGCTGGCTTTTGCGCGGACCCGGCCGGGCGCCTTTCTGATCAAGAGCTTTAATGCCTTCTCAGCCCTTGCCGTGCGCATGGCCACGGCAAGTCGTCTCGACCCGGCCGTGGCCCGCGGGCTGGTCTGGCCGTACCGCGGCGCGCCGTCGCGCCGGCTGGCAACGCTGCGTTTTGTGCAGGATATTCCGCTCAGCGAGACCGATCCGGCCTGGGCCGTGCTGGCCGCGACCGAGCAGAACCTGCCCCGGCTGGCCGACAAGCCGATCATGATGATCTGGGGCGGCAAGGATTTCGTGTTCGATGACCGCGTGCTGGAGCGATGGCGCGAGATTTTCCCGGCCGCCGAAGTCGACTACCTTGAACATGCCGGCCACTATGTAATGGAAGACGCTGCCGATCACATCGTTTCAAGGGTCCGCGCATTTCTGGACTGACAGGCTCCTGGCAGCGACACGTCATCGTTCCAGAACTTGGGCATACTGGGTATCTGGACCGCCCCCCGACGAGCAAGCGTGCACCGCATCATCATCAACAGACCGGGCAGTTATTCGGCCCTCGAATACCTCGAATCACCCGACCCGCAGCCGGGCCCCGGCGAAGTTGTGATCGAAACGCAGGCGAACCGATTACGCCCCTGAACCGGTGCGCTTCGCTGCGCTCAACGGCACCCTACAAACCCCAAGCCTTCTCCACGCTAACAATAACCCGCGTAGGGTGCCGTTGAGCGCAGCGAAGCGCACCGTCAACTACAAACCCCAAGCCTTCTCCACGCTAACAATAAACTCGCGTAGGGTGCCGTTGAGCGCAGCGAAGCGCACCATCAACAAAGCGACCAATCGACAATTCAAAGCCGCTCCCGCCTCACCACCAACTCCGCTCCAAGCCCCGCTTCGACCACAAACGGCCGCTCCGGCCGATGATCATTCCCCGCCGCCACGCAAGTTGTCCGCCCGATCCGCTCGACGAACTCACCACTCAAATCGACCGTCTCATGAATATGCCCATGCAGCGTCAGATGCGGCTGCCGGTCCTCGATGAACGCCCGCACGCCACGCGAGCCGACATGCCTGTGTTCGTCGACGGCACCGAACTGTAGCCGACGATCGAAAATCCACCCTCGGTCACGAACGGCTCCCGATCGATCAACCGAAACGGCACCCCGGCCCGCTGCTGCTCGACGACAAATTCCCGATTCGACCGGAAATCGTCATTGCCCAGAATCAGCAGAACCTCCACCTGATCAGCGTCCACCATCTCGTGAAGAAGCGGAAACAACGCATCACGCAAAAACGCCCGCTGCAACGCCGGCGTGCGCCGATGCACATCCTTCGGCGTCAGATCGCCACCGAACACGACGTACTGAATTTCCTCGCTTCGGGCATGCTCGAGCAGCCGCCGGAATTGGCGTAGATTTCCGTGCAGATCAGCGCAAAACAGCAACCGCTCCATCTACCACCCCCGTAGGAGCCTGCCCGCAGGCGAACTATGGCTCCGCACAAAACTCATGCGTTGGACATCGAGCTTCCCGGCTCCTGCGCGTCAAAGAAAATCTTCTTCACGCTGATGCCTGATTGCCAGAATCGTGACCGTCTTTTCGTCTTCGACCTCAAACAACGCGACATAGCCGGCGGATCCAAAAGAAATAACCAGCTCCCTGAGAAAGGGATTGGATTCCTCGGCCTTTCTGCATGCAAAAGGCATCGCTTCTACCAATTCGTAAGCTTTTTCAATCGCGTCTCTTGCACGCACTGCCGAAGGCAAATCATTGGCTGCCAGAAACTCGAACTGCCGCTCCAGATCTTCCTGGGCAGCGGCAGATACGCGAATCCGATAGCTCATTCAGAATTGCTGTGCTTGTCCAGGATTGCATCCAGCGC
>JAIVHD010000065.1:0-1704 GCA_020201235.1 Lysobacteraceae bacterium | reverse complement strand
ATTTCATGATGGCGCCTGGGTATTGCATTTGCGATACAGTTTATCCTCCTCGTCCAGCGCAATCAAGGCTATGAAGTCGCGACCGACCTCGGAAAACCAACCGGGTATCTGAACCGCCCGCGTAGGCTGCCGCTGAGCGCAGCGAAGCGCACCGCCCCGACTGCAGGTTTGGCGCACCCCGGCGGGAATAGGCATAATCGAAATCGGATTCGGTGGTCGACCGGTCCGGTTGGCCAGTCAAATAAAGCGGGAGACCCATGAGCAAGGCGGACGGTGCAATCCTGGAACTGGTGCCGCAGGACGGAACAACTGCACAGCGCCATCAGCCTGCCGTTCGAGCCCGGCGAAAACCAGAAAGTCGCCGTCAAGATCGTCGACGACCGGGGCATCGAATCGCTGAAAATCCTGCCGGAGGAGAGCTGAAAATGCAGGGACGCGTCTTGGAGTGGCAGCCAGAAAAGAAAAACCCCGGGTTCATCACCTGTCTGGCAGGGAGAGGAATAGCCCGGGGACTGCGATTAGTAATATGCCATGTCAGAGCGGGAAAATCAAGTAGGTGTGGGGCGTGACGACCGCTTCGCCGATCATAGCGGCGCTGTCGCCCGCTCGGTGGGAGGGTTTCGCACGTGGGGTGGAAGATGAGGCTGCGCTGGCTCGATACCTATGGAATATCCAGCTTTGCGAGGCACTGTATCCGCTGCTACATTGCCTGGAAATCGGGCTACGGAACGGGCTTCACCGGGAGCTGAGCGCCCACTTTGGCCGTGACGACTGGTTCGATATGGAGTGGCTGGAAGCGGCGCAGGCTGCGGATGTAAAAAAGGCCCGTGACGCCATTTCGCACAAGCGACAGCACACGACTCCTGACCGGATCGTTTCCGAGGTGACCTTTGGATTCTGGTGCGGGCTTTTCAATCGCCACTACGAGCACGGTCAGATTTTGTGGCCCACTTTGATCAAACCGGTCTTTCCGCGGCTACCGAAGGCCATGAGATCCATCCGTGATATTGAGAAAAACATCAACCAGATGCGTCGATTGCGCAATCGCGTTTTTCACCATGAGCCCATATGGCACTGGCGTGATCTACGCCAGAAGCACGACATCGGCACTCGCCTCGTCAAGGGGCTCAACCCAGAGCTTGGTGAACAACTGGACGCAATCGACCGCTTTCCGGAAATTCTGAAGCTGCGACCGGCATGAGGGAGGCACAAGCGTGACAGCACCAAAATCCCTCATCATCAACCGCGCCCATCAGGCACCCGACCAGCACTGGCAGGACATCAGCGGCCAGCTCCAGATCGTCGAGGGCCGCCGCCCGTCCGCTTACGAGATTTTCGATACTCGCAACAACACCCGGCGCACCGAAGAGCTCGAACCGATCGATGTCATCCGGCAAGCCCGCTTCGAAACGTTCCGGACGGACACGCCAGAGCGGCTTCCCGGGCCCGGCGTGGAATAATCGCGCAGGTGCTGAAATTCGCGGCCAAGAAGCGTGCTATGCGCTCATTCTATCGCTGAAAACGGCAGACACAGAGACTGATCTCCGCACTCCTATTGCAACATTGGTCGAGCAGGAAATTGGAATCGAGATGATTTCAATTCCTAGTCGATAATGGCCAAGGAACCCGGAAACGCCGCCGGAACAAAACTGCACGCTCTACTTGTAGGGTGCCGTTGAGCGTAGCGAAGCGCACCATCCCGAC
>JAIVHD010000286.1 GCA_020201235.1 Lysobacteraceae bacterium | reverse complement strand
CCCTTATGGGTCAGGCTGGGAAACACGATACCAGTATGGCCATTGGCCAGCACCATATCGCTCAGTACCCAGGTTGGAGGCTCGATGTGCAGGTCGAATTTTAGGTTCCGCCAGTCTTCATGCCAGTCTTGCCATTAGGAGTGTGAGCGCGAAAAAGCGTGGTGTCGGCCGGCAGGTCGCAAAGAATCATCCAACGAACCCGGCGCTGATCGACTCCAGGTAATCAATGGCGTCATCGGCACGTCGTTCCTGAACCAGCTGAAGCAGCGTTTTGTGACGGAAGGCCGGGATTGGCTCATTCTTGACCATAAAAAATGCTTGGTTAACATCCGGTTGTACCGTGACAGCGGCCGACAGTACCCGCATCAGATCACGCATGGTGGACTGCAGTCGCGGCGATTCGGGATGAGTCCGAAGTGTGTTGCGGTGGACGCCAGCGATTGTAGCGAGTTCTTGAATTTGAAGATCAAGTGCGCTTGCGATTTTCGTGGCGGAAAATCGGGGTGCGCTGGTTTCGCGGGATGATTCCAGTAATTCGGCAAAAGTTGCGGTGTTCATGTCGGTATTTAATCTCGATAAAGATGCCCGTGCACATTATACGCATATTATTCGCACATCAATGAGATTGTGCGGGGCAGCGGATGTGTTGCGTAGCGGCGAGTTCAGCGTCCTTCAGTTTCCGGGAAAATGGGTCCCGGCTCGAGGGCAGAAATGACGCAGGAGTTCAGTTCCCGGTTATCGGAGGACGGAGTCGGTGCGCTTCGCTGCGCTCAACGGCACCCTACGCGCCCCCACCCAAACCCTCCCCCGCACGCGAGGTAGGGCTTCGAACCTTCGGGTGCTGTTGAGGCGTAGCCGAAACGCACCAGTTCAGGAGTATGAACGGTTCACAAGCAAGCAGGCTCCTACGGTGGCGATAGCAGGGTTTTGTAGGAGTGAGCGGAGCCATGGAACTGGCTCTTTTAAGAAATATCCGCGTTCGCGTATAAATATGATTTATCCGCGATCACGGATATTGATTAAATATCCGCGTTCGCGTATATTTGATGGTTGAGGTACACCATGCCGATACGTGATACAAAACAACTTGGCGCAGCGCTCCAGCGCGAGCGCAAGCGCCTGGGTCTGACTCAGACGCAGCTTGCCGAAAAAGCCGGTCTGCGCCAGCAGACCATTTCCGCCGTCGAGGGCGGCAAGCCACGCTCCGAGCTCCAGGTCATTTTCGACATCATGACGGCGCTTGGCCTCGAAATCTCGCTTGGCGCACGCGGCGCGCAAAGCCTGCCCGAGCTCGAAGATATCTTCTGATGGGTCGCAAGCGCAAATTTGGCATTCTACAGGTCGCTCTCAACGGGCGCCTGGTCGGGCGCCTGGCGCGCGCCACCGATGGCGCAATGCGTTTTGAGTACGCCCATGACTGGCTGGACTGGGAGCATGCGATTCCCGTTTCCACCTCCATGCCCCTCATGGACCGGCCCGTTACAGGGATCGTCGCCCGGGCCGTATTCGACAATCTGCTTCCCGATGATGACCGCATCCGTGCCCGGATTGCCGCTCGCGTGGGCGCCGAAGGCACAGACGCCTTCTCGATGTTAGCGGCGCTCGGCCGCGATTGCGTTGGCGCACTTCAGTTCCTGCCAGAAGATGCAACGCCCGCGCCGCCCGGCCCGCCGGAAGGCGAGCGGATTACGCACAGCGACATGGCCGAACGCATCCGTTCATTGGCCGCCGCCCCGCTGGGCATGCGCGGCGGCGATGATGCGTTCCGCATTTCGCTTGCGGGCGCCCAGAACAAGACCGCGCTTCTTTTTCACGATGGGCAATGGATGGTGCCGACCGGCACGACGCCGACAACGCATATTCTGAAGCCCCAGATCGGCCTGGTGCAGACCGCGCATGGCGAGATCGATATGACGGCCAGCGTGCAGAATGAGCATTTCTGCATTGGCTTGTGCCGTGCGCTCGGTCTCCCTGTCGCCAGGACCGGAATTTTGCAACTGGCGGATAAACTGCTCGTTTTAAGCGTTGAGCGCTTCGACCGAAAGCTCGACCGGACGGGGCGGCTTTTGCGCCTGCCGCAGGAAGATATGTGCCAGGCGCTCGGTGTGGTTCCAACCCTGAAATATGAAAGCGATGGCGGTCCCGGCATCGGAAACTGCCTGGACCTGTTGAAATCCAGCGATACACCCGATCAAGACCGGCGCGCTTTCATGAAAGCGCAGCTTGTCTTCTGGCTGATCGGCGCAACCGACGGACACGCCAAGAACTTCTCGCTGTTCCTGAAACCACAGAGCCGGTTCGCGCTCACCCCGCTCTACGACATCTTGTCTACGCAGTGGCAGCATGCTCGCCACCAGATTCCCAAGAACGCCATGCGGCTCGCGATGGCGATCGGGGACAAACGCCGATACAAGGTCGCCGAGATAGCTCCGCGTCATTTTGAGCAGACCGCACGGCAATCGGGCTTTGCCGTCACCGCCTTGCAGGAGGTGATGGCCGAAATCGTCGAGGCCCTGCCGAACGCTTCGAAGACTGTGCAGGCGGAGATTGATGACACAGTGCCCGAGGCCATGATGGAGGCGATTATCGCTGCCGCATCCAGGCGGTTGGAGCAGATCGAGACGTACCTGAACCGCTGATATCAGCCACGCCTTTTTACGCCATTCGAGCCCGCGGAAGGGAATCGCGTGTCAGATATTGGTCAATTCGACCGTTGAGTTCCGCTTCCAAACCAATTCAAACCAATTGACAAACCAATTGGACAGGCAGATCTTGAAATTCAAAACAATTGGACAGGCAGATCTTGAAGATGCCGAAACTGGACAGACAACGGTTTGAGTTTGCCGTTTTGCGAAATATTTGACGAGTTTTTACTCGATCAGGTGCAATTTCGAGGTCTTCCTGAGACGAAAATGAGGAAATACCGGGCTTCGGGCACGCCGAATCTGGCTACGAGGCCATTTTCATCATTCGCGAGCATGTTCGGCTGCTACTTGCCGGGCGAGAACAGCGCGGCGGCTTGGGTCTGACCTTTCAGAAAGGCTTTTTGGAAGTAGTTGGTTCATTCCTTGATTTTGTCGAGTGCACCGAGTACGGTGAGGAGTCCGGAGCCTGGTTCCCTGATGAAGGCCAGATAGTGCTCCGAACTCATGCGCAGCCGCTGAAGGATGGGCGGAAGGTGATCCGGAATCGATTCTTTTTTCCTTCGATAATCGCGCGGCCGGACCAGTCGACCAGTTCCAGGTAATCGCTGGTGGAATAGGGAATGGCCTTTTCGGGGCTGTTCTCACCATCGGCTTTGAATCCGAGCAGTTTGACGATGGTCTTGTCCAGGGTAATGTTCTCGACCGTCGGCGGCGGATTGTCAGCCACCGGGGCAGCCGTTTGCTGCTTCTGCCAGGCCTTGATGCGCTGCTGGACTGACGTGTAGTCGGATACTTCCGGCGTTTCTGCAATGCCGACACGGATCGAGAAAATGCCGGCGGACGCAGCGGGTGATGACGTTATAAAACGACGTTACCTCGGTCGATACCAGGCGTTTTCGGGCTTGGGGCATGTTGGGCTCCGATGATCAGTGAACGGCCAGCGTAGCCGGGATGGCGGATCAGCGGTATCGGTAAATCGCTCGTATATGGGTAGGTAAATCACCTATGCTTCGCCTGTCCAATTGGTTCCCAATTGGTTCTTGCTGCGGATGAGCCTAAAATCCAACGTTTTCTTGCGGTCTGCAACTGCCGCCGCACGCTGAACATCCAGCCACGCCGCAACATCTGAAGATACCACCATCATCACAGGCTATATCGCAGCAGCTCGAGCCCTGAATACTGGCTTCTTGATTGGCAACGTCCGAAACCTTTGGAGAGGCGCACGATGCAACTTCCCCACCCCTCAAGTGTTCTCTAATTTCGCTGAAAGGAACACGGCGGATAGATGCGACAACATCAACATCGCCTTTGCTTAGGGTCATCGGGTCCTGAATTGCCTCGGTGCTTTTAACAAACACAGTAGGTGCCATAAGGATGGTTGCCTGTTTATCCAGCTTTACCCCTGACGTTTCTGCCGCCTTATCAATTCCGTCCAATGATGATAATTCAAGGCTTAGGCTTACTAAGGCCTCTCCGTTGACTACGCCTTCATTGTTAGCTAGAACGCTGATATGGAGTTCATCGCCAGAGCTGTATGTATACGTCATAAGTCCTAACTTGCCATCCTCAACAATAACGTACGGACTAGCAGTGCGCTTATTACTCTCGAATATATCTAATTGCACTTCGTAATAAATTTTTTGCTGAGCGTTGACAGTCTCCAAAGTCAGCAGACACAATGTAAACATCGCAGCGCACATAAGCATGACATATTTCATACTCGATCTCTCCCAACTACCCGTCATAAACAATGAAACCAACAAACAAAAAGTTAGTCGGACCCACTTCCGTGGGACGGTAGCATATCAATCTTTTCAGGTTGGTGTCAAGTGTGTGGCGCTATTGGACAGGGCCGCGGCACCTGATTCGCCAGTTGCCTGATTTTCCTCAATTCCGACCAAGGGGTTGGACATTTCTTGGCGGTTGCAGAAAACAGGGCTCAGGTCTTTCTTTTTGCATTACCCAGTCGGCCTCTGATTACGCCTATTCCCGCCGGGGTGTGCCAAACCCGCAGTCGGGGCGGTGCGTTTCGCTTTGCTCAACGGCATCCTACAAGTAGAGCGTGCAGTTTTGTTCCGGCGGCGTTTTCGGGTTCCTTGGCCATTATTGACTGGGAATTGAAATGCGATCTGTCAGTGCGTCGATGACATCGGCTGATTTCAATCGATCGCGCTCGTCGAGAATGGCCCGCTTGGCTGCCGTC
>JAIVHD010000224.1 GCA_020201235.1 Lysobacteraceae bacterium | reverse complement strand
GCGCGGCACCGTCGAGCGGCCAGTGAGCGGCGATCTCGTCGGCCAGCGCAATCGCCTGGGGCAGTGAATAGCCTGTGGTTGGATGGAACAGGCCGGCAGCCAGCCCGGAACGCGCCACCGTATGCTCGGGCCTGGACCAGAAGTGGTCCAGATCGCCGGCCAGCAAAATCGGAAGAACACCGTGTTCCTCGCGCATCGTCTCGACGATCGTCCAGCCCTTGGCCGCTGCGTATTGGTCGATGGCACGGCGCAGACTGCGCTCGTCGAGCGCGTTGCCGTCGCTGTAGCGGGTGTCTTCGATCAACACCTGATCGGCGGAGAAGGGCAGCAGGTAGACAAAACGATAGCCATCGTGCTGGGATACCGTGGCATCCATGATGACCGGCGCGGTCAGTCCGTGCGGTTCCCGGGTGCGCACTTCGCGGCCGAAAAATTTCTGAAATCCAAGCACCAGACCGTCGCTGCGGCCCGGCCCGCGACCGTCGATCACGGCGCTGGCGTTGATGACTTCGCCCGATTTGGTTCGAACCCATTGCTGGCCGAGCGCCGAAACCCGGCAGTCGGTACGAATATCGATTCGGTCGAGACTGCGGATAAACCGTTGAAGGGATCCCGAGCGTATGCTGAAGTACGGCGTGTCGAGGCTGCGTTCAAATCCCGGAAAAGCAACCTTTTGAGCGCTCCAGCGATAATCGATCAGCGGCTCGATTGCGCGCAGCTGGTCGGGCCTGAGGTCGCCGCCGTGAAACGACCAGGTATGGTTTCCCCCGGGTTCAGGACCCGCCTCGACAATCGTGATCGCTGCGCCGGGATGTTTGCAGGCCACGCGCCAGGCAATCAGGCAATTGGCCAGGCCACCGCCGGCCAGAACCAGGTCGCTCGTCATGGAATTCATCACGCTATTGTGCGCGATACGTCGTTGCCGCGTGATTCACCGTGAAATTGCGTATAGTTCGCATTTGATTGCACCGATTGACGCACCGATTGACGCACCGATTGACGCACCGAGCCGGAGCGACTGCCGATCATTCTTGCATGCCCTCGCCGAGCGGGGTCGATGCCCACGGAGCTGCTGCATGATGGCCACTGTTGATCCCATAACCCTGCTCGCCGGTGGTTCGGTCGGGCCGGATATTGAAGCGCTTTCCGGCCGCTGGCGGGCCAGCATTGATGCGCGACTTGAACGGCTGGTCGAGGCCGGCGGTGAGGGCTGCTGCAATCGACTGGCATCGGCCATGCGCTACAGCCTGCTATCGCCGGGCAAACGGGTGCGCCCGCTGCTGGCCATCTTCACCGCACTTGATTTCGACCGCGATCCCGGCCGCCTGGTTGACTTCGGCTGCGCCCTGGAAATGGTGCACTGCGCGTCGCTGATGCTCGACGATCTGCCCAGCATGGATAATGCCCGAATGCGTCGCGGTCGGTCGGCCTGCCACCTCGAATTCGGCGAGGCGACCACGACGCTCGCGGCCATCGCCTTGTTGAACCAGGCCTACGGTGTGATCGCGCGCTGTGACGTGCTGCCCGAAACGGTGCGTATCGGTCTGGTCTCGCGCCTGGCGCACGCGGTCGGCACGGCCGGTCTGGCGTCTGGTCAGTCCCGCGACCTGACCGAGCATGTCGGACAAGCCTTCCAGGCCGCCGATGACCTGCTCGACCTCGGTCGACCGGCAACCGGCAAGGACAGCAACGCCGATCGGGCCAAGGCCGGCTCAATCCACGACGTCGGCGAGGCGGCACTGCGTCAGCGCCTCACGAGCGAAATAAATGGTGCCGGTTCGGTGTTGCGGGCAATGTCGGTTGACGGCGGCACGCTGGATGCTTATATTCGCTCGCTGTTTGCACGGTTTCACTGACTGGCGATGCTGGCCGATCCTTGCCGACTCGCTGCCGGCCGCGCCGCTTTGCTGCTGAACATCGACGCGCTCGAGTTCGCGTTTACCGGCCGGCGGGTTCTCACCGGGCTGTCTCTAAGCGTCGGCCGCGGCGAGATCGTCGCACTGTTGGGGCCCAACGGTTCCGGGAAGTCGACGTTGATTCGGGCAATCTGCGGTCGACTGCGTCCCGATGCGGGCTCGGTTTCGGTGTCCGGGGTTGATCCCCATGCTGACCCGCAGGCCCGGCGCCTGATTGGGCTGGTGCCTCAACAGATCGCGCTGTATCCGCATCTGAGTGTGCTTGAAAACGTGCGTGCTTTCGGTCGTTTGAGCGGCGTTGCCAGCAACCGGATCGGCGAGTGTGCCGAGTACGCGCTTGAAACCTGCGACCTGCAAGCGGTCGCGGCACGCCGCGCCGGGCAACTGTCGGGTGGTTGGCAGCGCCGTACAAACATCGCCTGTGCGCTTTCCCATTCACCCGAATTGCTGATTTTGGACGAACCAACGGTCGGCATCGATCCGCCGGCGCGTCGCGACATCGAAAGCCTGCTCGGACGGCTTGCCGGCCACGACATCGGGATCCTGATGACCAGCCATGATCTCGGTCAGCTCGAGCGCCTTGCGGACCGTGTCGCGTTTCTGAAGGACGGCGTGGTCGCGGCTTCCGGGAAGCCGGCAGACTTGATCGCCAAATACTATGCCGGTCAACGGGAGTGGGACGTAATGCTGTTGCAGGCACCGAGCACTAGACAGGCCGGTCTGCTGGGTCAGATTGGCCTGGTCGCCGACCCGGCCGACGGCAACTGGCGTTGGCGTGGGCTGGTTGACGAGCAGACGCCGGCGGCCGAAATCGAACGCGTGCTGGACGGGCTGCCGGTCAGCCAGTGGCGCGTGCGCCGCCCCGGGCTGGGATCGCTGTGGCGAACCCTGTACCCTCCGGTGCCTGAGACCCGTCGATGATCCTGACCATTGCGCACATCATGTGGTTGGCGCTGTGGCGCGATCGGGGTGCCCTGATGCTGGCATTCGTGCTGCCGCCGCTGATGTTTTTCGTGTTTGCCGAAGTCTTTTCCGGCACCGGCGAAGACGAGCTCGAAATGCGCGTGGCGTTGCTCGACAGCGCCGAAACGCCGGCGACCGTTGTGTTGTTTGACGCAATTCACGCGCTCGATGGACTGCTCCCGGGCGAGCACAGCGCACGCGACCGGCACGACCTTGAAGCGATGGTCCGCGCGGGCCGCTTCGATGCTGCGGTCTGGATTCGGGCCGAGCCAGACGCCGACCTGGATGCCGATGCACCGATTGTTGTCATTGCCGATGCCTCGCGCGCGCTTGCCGCCTCCGTGGTCAGCGGCCGTTTGCAGGCCCTGCTTCAGACAAGCTTTCCAGAACTGGGCATTGCCCGGGCCGTGGCGCTGGTCGATGTGCTGGCCGGCCCATATACCCATGAGCAGCAGCTGGCGCTCGATGATGCGCTGGCCGGACTGGACCGTGACCGAGCCGCTCGCGGCCTGGGCGACGGCAATGCTCTGGCATCGCCGGATGGGTTGATCGAGCGACGAATGCTGACCGGTGCCGCAGTCGCCGATGACGGCATCAGCTATTACGCCGGCGCTGTGGCCATTCTTTTTCTGTTGTTTTCGGCGATGCAGGGCGCGATTTCGCTGATCGAAGAACGCGACAGCGGGATTGTCGACCGGCTGGTTGCAGGGCCGGGCGGCTATGGCGTGGTGGTGTTTGGCAAGGGCTTGTTTCTGACCGCCCTGGGGCTTGCCCAGGCGGCGGTCATTTTTGCCTCCGCCTGGTGGTTTTACGGCATCGACTGGCCAGGACGGTTTGGCCCGTGGCTTGTCACGGCGTTGCTGGCCGCAGCCGTCTCGGCCTGGCTTGGACTGTTGCTGGCATCAATGTGTCGCAGTCGCCAGCAGGCGACGACAGCGTCTGCATTCGCGGTTCTTATACTCTCGGCCATCGGCGGCAGCATGATGCCGCGTTTTCTGATGCCGGGCTGGTTGCGCGACCTCGGCTGGCTGACACCGAATGCCTGGGTTATCGAATCCTGGCAGGATATTTTCTGGCGCGATGTTGGTCTACAGGATCTGGTGCCCGGCTGGAGCGTGTTGCTCGGAATATTTTTGGTGGCCATGGCCCTGACGCTATGGCGTGCCGGCGGCCTTGCCCGGCTCAAGTAACGACAGGATGATTTTCATGAATGCACTGCTGTTTTTGGGCACACTGGTGGCAATGGAAGGCGTGGCCTGGGTCACGCATCGTTACATCATGCACGGCTGGGGCTGGAGCTGGCACAAGTCACACCACCAACCGCGCACTGGCCTGTTTGAGAAAAACGACCTGTTCGCGCTGGTTGGTACGGCCATTTCGATGTCGTTGATCGCATTCGGCGCCGATGAACTCGGACCAACCTGGTGGATCGGCTGGGGCATGGCCGGTTACGGCTTTTGTTACTTTATCTTCCACGATGGTCTGGTCCACCGACGCTGGCCGCTGAGATGGCATCCGCAAAGCGGATACCTAAAGCGTCTTATCCAGGCCCACAAGATGCATCATGCGGTGCACGAAAAGGATGGTGCTTTGTCGTTCGGGTTCCTGTATGCAAGACCGTTGCCGGAACTCAAGCGGCAGTTCCAGGAATTGCAAAATCGCAAGGGCTGAAAAGAACGCTGGCGGCTGCGGGTTGCCGCAACAAGCTGTATCAATCTGTCGATCGACACCACTGCGGCTGGAATTCGAGCAGGCTTTGCAGCACGCGGTCGGCCATTTTGATGCCGGGATCGTCGGCTTCGAACACCGACGGCACGGCGATGACCGTCATTCCGGCAGCCCGGGCCGCGGCGATACCGGCTGGCGCATCCTCGAACACCAGGCACCGATGCGGCTGAATGCCGAGTTTACGGGCGGTCGACAGGAACACAGCCGGGTCCGGTTTGCTGCGCGCTTCGTGGATGCCCGAGTGGCTCAGATCGAGCAGATCGGCCAACTCGAGTTTTTCGACCACAGCAGCAATCAGACCCGGTGGCGACGAGGAGGCGATCGCGATCCGGAGTCCGATGCGTCGAAGCGAATGCAGGGTTTCGTGCACGCCGGGCAGGGCAACGCCGTGTTCCAGGATTCGGCGCGTGACGTCCTTGACCACCCTGGCCGCCATTTCGTCGACCGACGGGCCGCTCCATTCGAAGCGCTGGTGCCACAGCGCCAACACTTCGTCGATGCGCTGGCCGGCCGTGGCCCGGCATAAATCGCGAGTGACTGCCACGTCGTAGGGTGAGTAGACCGCGATTTCGGCATCCTGCCACAGGGGTTCGGAATCGATCAGCAGCCCGTCCATGTCGAAAATGGCGGCGTCGAAGCGGTATTTATCCGTCGCCCGAATGGCCTTAGGGGTGCTCATAAGGCTTGCCGAAGTGCTTCGAAATCGACCGCCAGCGGGGTCGCCGTGGCCGGTCTGGCGAGCAGTTCCTCGAGGCCCGGGGGGAGCGGGACCGGCTGGCCAAGAATCGGCTCGATAACGCCTTCGAACTTGGCCGGGTGAGCAGTGGCGGCGACCAGCAGAGGGCCGTCATGACCGTTCTTGCGAAGCCCATCCAGCACTTCCATGGCACAGGCCGTGTGCGGGCAGATCATGCGGCGGGATTGATCGAATTCCTTGCGGATGCGGGCGCGGATGGTTTCGTCATCGACGCTTTCGGCATGGATTCCAGCATCTCTCGGGTCCTGATCGCGATACAGCCAGGCCAGTCGCTCGAAATTGCTGGGATCGCCAACGTCCATCGCGTTGGCAAGCGTGCGCAGGCCATCACGGCCCTGATAACGGGCTCCCGCGAAATAATCGTGCAATGTCCGGTTCGCGTTGGTGGCGAGATGAACCTGGCCGATGGGAAAACCCATTTCGCGCGCCAGAATGCACGCCAGCGCGTTGCCAAGGTTGCCGGTCGGCACGATCACGTCCAACAGCGCGGCGTCGGTATCGGCGCGATCGGCCAGTCGCGTCGAGGCCAACGCATAGTAGCTGATCTGCGGCAATAATCGGCCGATTGAAATGCTGTTGGCGGTGGTCAGGCCGTGACGTTCGACAAGCCCCGGATCGTTGAGCGCCAGCTTCGCGAGCCGCTGGCAGTCGTCGAAACTGCCCTGTACCCGAAGCGCCTCGACGTTGCCGCCAAAAGCGCCGAGCTGATGGGCTTGCCTGGCCGAAACCCGGCCGTCCGGATAAAGAATCACGACCCGAAAACCCGGCAAATCATGAAAGGCTGCGGCGACCGCAGCGCCGGTATCACCCGAGGTCGCCACCAGTACCGTCTGCGGACGCCGCTCGCGGCCTTGAAGAGCGGCCAGGCAGGCGGCGAGGAAACGCGCGGCAAAATCCTTGAAGGCGGCCGTTGGGCCGTGGAACAATTCGAGCATAAAGGCCGCGCCGTGTTCGGGCATCGCGGTGATCGGCAGCGGCAGGTCCAATGCTCTTCGACAAATGGCCTCGAGGTGTTCGGCCAGCGAAGATCCGGCAAAAAAGGGGGCGAGAACCTGGCTGGCGCATTCGGGCAGGCTGACCTCGGGCGATATGGCGCGAAAATCGAAAGCCGGCAGGCGGTTGGGCACAAACAAACCACCGTCCGGCGCGAGTCCGGCCTGCAGCGCCTGCTCCGGCGTTACGCGCAGATCGGGGTTCCGGGTGCTTGAGTACAACATGTCAGCGGGATTCCTCAACTCGGGCACCGGCGGACTGGACCGGCGAAAGATAGGCCTGTGCAGACAGCCTGGCGCGTGCGAAGGCTGCAACCATTGCAGCACCCGCATCGGCCGCCCCGGTCGAGTCGCGGAACCAGCCGAACACCGATGGTCCGGCACCCGAGATCGAAGCGCCGAGCGCGCCGTGATCGAGTGCCGCCTGACGCACGCCGTCGAATCCGGGGATCAGAGACGCGCGGCGCGGCTCGACCATCACGTCGACCAGGCCTTCGGCGATCAGTTCCAAGCGGCTCTGGAAGCAGCCGCTCAAGACCATCGCCAGGTTGGTCGACTGTCGAACCACGGTTTCGAGCAAAAAGGGCGCGGTCAGCACCTTGCGCGCGTCGCGTGTCGCGACCCGGTAGTCGGGATGGACCACGACCGCCGTCAACCCGTCCGGTACAGGGATCGAGACCAGGCGATCGGGGGTGGCCAAAACCAGCCCGCCGAGCAGCTGGGCACCGACGTTGTCGCCATGCGCAGCGCCGCTGGCAACAGCTTCGCCGGCGAGCGCAAAGGGATAGAGCTGCTGCGGCCCGAGGTTGGCACCCAGCAATCGATTTGCAGCGACGACTGCGGCGACCGCCGAGGCGGCCGAGCCGCCGAGCCCGGAAGAAAGCGGGATGCCTTTTTCGATCTCGATTTCGATCGAAGGCTTGATTCCCAGCGCATCGCACAGCGCCTGCACGGCGCACGATGCGGTATTGCTCTTCGGCTCGCGGGGCAATGCCTCGACGCAACCATGTATCCGTCGGATCGTTATACCGGCTTGCGCACTTTTTCGGAGCAGCACTCGATCGCCGGGTCCGCACAAGGCATGGCCGAGCAGATCGAAGCCGACCGCGACGTTGCCGACGCTGGCCGGCGCAAAGGCGGTAACTTGCGAAATAGGTGAATCGATTAAGGACATTACAAGCTCGGCTAATGGTTGATATGGTTGATGGGCATTGACCGGCGCGCCGGTGACATAAAAACATTCAGATTATGTTAAGATGATGGTTCGCTTCAACGCAAAGGCACGATTATTGTCCAAAATCCGGTTGCGCGGCAGTTTGCGTGCACCACTGAACGACCAGAGCACGTGATGCATGGGGACTCGTCACGATTGTCTGCAAGTTTGGGTCAGGTTTCGAATAATAACGCCCTCTGTAGTCAGTTGTTTATCAATCGTGCCTCGGCACGTGGAAGTGCTTTAAAAGAATTTTGATAGTCGCCTTCCGTTAACGATTCATTCGCATTGCTACCCAGCGGCGTCGCATCAAAGCGCGCCAACGGGAGTCGCCGGGAATGTCATCGTGTGGCCCGCAGCGATCGTTGTCGGCCACTGATTCTGGTAGCCCACTTTGCATGAGGGCATTCATTTGCCTTACTCGCATTGCCATTGCTTTGGCAATGCCGCGTCTTGTCTGGTCGTTCTGGATCGCCCGGCTGCGTTGCCGGAATGTACTTTGCATTGGAATCGTCGATCACGTTTACGATAACGAGGGAAGACCAACCATGACGAGAAAGAACGCATTATCCCAGGCGATTTTCTGGAGTCTGGCAGCCACGGCCGGCTCGCTGCATGGCCAGCAGCAGTCGCAAGAGCGAGATTCCGACAGCAAGGAAATCGAAACCATCGTTGTAACTGCGACCAAGACCGAAGAAATCGATTTACAATCGGCACCGGTTACAGTCCAGGCGATCGATCAAAAAGCCCTGATCGAGATGAACATCGGTAATTTCGATGACTTGCGTAACAATGTGCCCAGCCTGAATGCCGCAAGCCGTGGGCCCGGACAGCAAACGATCTTTATCCGTGGAATGGCAGTCCAGCCGATTTCCGTTTTGCTGTCGGGCGCGCAGGGCACCCAGCCCAATGTCGCGCTGTATCTTGATGAGCAACCGGTCACAGCACCGGGTAGAAACCTGGATGTTTACGCCACCGATCTCGAACGTATTGAGGTTCTGCCGGGGCCTCAGGGAACACTATTTGGCGCCAGCTCGCAGGCCGGTACGATCCGATACATCACCAACAAGCCGCGCCTGAATGAATTCGATGCCGGCTTTTCCGGGATGGGTTCGTTTACCAAGGACGGCGAATTCAACAGTTCCGGTGAGGGCTTTCTGAACATTCCGCTGGGCAGCGATACTGCGGCCAGGCTGACGTTTTACAATGTCAACTATGGCGGCTACATCGACAATGTCCGCGGCGAGTTCACGCTCGATCCGGAAATCAATCCGGATGCCAATGTCAGTCTGCCCGACAATGCGACCTTCGAGACCACGGATAACAACCCGTTGGTTGAAGACAATTTCAATGATAGTTTCTACAAGGGTCTTCGCGCCGGTATCTATCATGAGTTCAACTCGGACTGGTCGCTGCTGGTTCAGAACACCTTTCAGGAACTCGGGGCCGACGGTGTGTTCGACTTCGATCCAGAGGTCGGAGACCTCGAGGTCACGCGCTTTTTTCCCGATACGCTGCGAGACCAGTTCAACCAGACGTCCTGGACCATTGAAGGCCGAACCGGCATGCTCAATCTGGTCTACACCGGCTCCTACCTGTCTCGCGAGGTGGAGCAATCAGTCGATTACACTGGTTACAATACCTCCGGTGCGTTCATCGAATACTACACCTGTACATATGACAATCCCGATTACATCGTCAACTACGATATCGATCCGCGTTTCATCACCGATGCTCGCGAGTGCCTGGACCCGACCAAGGGCTTCGTAGGCGACCAGGATCACAAGCGCAATACCCAGGAGTTTCGCATTTCCACCCCAGCTGAAAACCGCTGGCGTCTGGTCTCCGGGGTTTATTACGATAATTATGAGCTTGAAACACAGGACGATTTCTTTTATCTAGCGACGCCGGATCTGGGTTTTGCCCCGAATGCTCCGATCGCAACGGCCGTCAGCATCAACGATGAAACGCGGCCTGCGGGCATTGCGTTTTTTAACGATATCACGCGGACTGAAGAGCAATACGCGCTGTTTGGCGAGTTCAGCTACGAGTTGATCCCCGAGCTGCTGAGCGCGACCATCGGGGCGCGCTTTTACAACATTGAGTCAGATTTCGAGGGATCATCGAACTTCGCCAGCGGGATCTTTCGGGGCTCGATCGACTCGGTAGAGGCCGGCCCGGGCGGGCGCGATTTCGATATTACCGGCGGCCACGGGCCCGATCCGCTTGAGCAGGATGATGTCATCACCAAATTCAACGTGGCCTACACACCGGCTGACAACATCATGCTGTACTTCACGCGCTCGGAAGGCTTCCGGCCTGGCGGCTGGAACCGCGGTGGCGGGATTCCGTCGGCCAACCCGAATTTTCCAACCGTCAGTGCAACCTTCGATACCGATGATGTGGTCAACTGGGAGGTTGGCTGGAAGACCCTGCTGTTCGGCAATTCGCTGCGCCTCAATGGCAGTGCCTATTTCATTGAATGGGACAACATGCAGGTTTCGCGCTTCGATCCACAAAATGTTTCGATCCTGACGTTTATCGAGAATTCCGCAGATTCCGAGATTTTCGGCATCGAGACGGACTTTACCTGGCGGGCAACGACCAACTTCACGCTGTCCGGCGCGGTTTCTTACAACGATACCGAACTGACCAGCGTCGATGCGCAGGTGATCGAACTGGCACCGATTGGAAGCCAGTTGCCGTTGGTTCCCGAACTCCAGGGGCACCTGCGCGCGCGCTACGAACGCTCGATCAATGTCGACTGGGCCGATTTTGGTTACGTCCAGGTCAGCGGAAATTTCGTCGGCAACTCGTTCAGTTCGCTGGTGGCCGAGGAGCGCCGACGCCAGGCAGGGTATTCGATCTTCAATGGATCGGTCGGCGTTTCCCGGGGAAGCTGGAATGCTGAGGCCTTTGTCGAGAACTTTACCGACAAGCGCGCCGAATTGTTTTTCAATACCCAGGATGACATTCCGCGAATCACCACCAACCGACCGCTGACGGCCGGCATACGGTTCTCGTACCGCTTTCTGCCGTACTAGCATGCCCCGGGGTCCGGCCCGAAATTGGCCGGTCCGGGGTAAACTGTTCCGATGGCAAATCAGCATCGTGAAAAAGAACACCGGGCCGCACAGCCCGGTGAATTGAAACAGATTGAGGCGCTGCTCAAGCAGCAGCGCCTCGTACCGGCCTCGGAAAAACTTGAAGCGCTAGTTTCTCGAGGTTGCGACCATCAGCAGGTTTATTATCTGCTCGCGGTGGTGCGACGTTTGCAGCATCAATTCGACGACGCTTTCGAAGCGCTTGAATCATTACGGAAAGTAGCACCCGAATACGCCCGGGGCTGGCAGGAGCTGGGCCATTGTCGCCGCGACGCCGGCCTTCCAGACAAGGCGATTGAAGCCTATGAGCGCGCCGTGGCGCTTAATCCCGGCCTGATGGCAAGCTGGCGCTTCTTGTCCGAAGCGCAGCGTGCGGCCGGTGCCAAAGAGCGAGCCGAGATCGCCGAGGCAAATTTCCGGCGTCTGCAGAAGCTTCCTCGCGAATTGGTCTCGGTAACCAGCATGATGCACGAAGGCCAGCTCTACAAGGCCGAGAAACTGTGTCGGCATTTTCTTCAGAACAACCCCCATCATCTCGAAGCCATGCGTCTGCTGGCTGCGATCGGTAGTCTTCTGCATATATACGACGACGCCGAGTTTTTACTCGAAAGCGCGCTGGAAATCGACCCTGATTTCGACCGCGCGCGCATCGACTACGTCAAGGTTCTGCACAAGCGCCAGCGGTTCGAGCAGGCTTTCAAGGAGGCCGAAACGCTGCGCCGCCGGCTTCCGGGCAATCCGGCCGCCGAATTGGCTTATGCCAACCAGTGTTCGGCCGTAGGCCAATACACGCAAGCCCTCCAGGTGCTCGACGACCTGAGCTCCCGGGTCGATAATCCGGCCAACGTGGAAATGCTTCGCGGACATGCGCTAAAAACCATCGGCGAGCACGACCGAGCGGTTGCTGCCTATCGTGCAGCCTGCCGGGCACGGCCGGGGCTGGGTGATGCCTGGTGGTCGCTTGCGAACATGAAGACCTTCAGTTTCGGTGATGACGAAATCGCCCGAATGCAGGATCGACTGGAGGCGGGCGATCTGACCCGCGTGGATCAATATCATCTCTGTTTTGCGCTTGGCAAGGCGCTCGAGGATCGTGCAGAATTTGCATCGGCATTTGACTTCTATGCGCGTGGCAACCGGCTTAAACATCAGGAGCTTCGTTACAGCGCCGATCGGATGCAGGCCGATTTCGATCGTCAGAAAGCGTTTTTCACGCCCGAGCGCGTCGAGCACCTGTCGGGCCTTGGTGCGCCCGATTGCGATCCGGTCTTCATCGTAGGCCTGCCGCGCGCCGGCTCGACCCTGGTCGAACAGATCCTGGCCTCACACAGCCAGGTCGACGGTACTCTGGAGCTTCCCAATATCCTGGCCATGGTGCATCGCCTGAACGGCCGGCTGCAGCGCGACCAGCAACCTCGCTACCCGGCAGTGCTGGATGAGATGGATGCGGCCGACCTGGCCGCGCTCGGCCGGCGCTATCTTGACGAAACCCGGGTTCATCGCCAGCAGGCACCGCGGTTTACAGACAAAATGCCGAACAATTTTCGGCACATCGGATTGATTCTCACGGTCTTGCCCAACGCGCGCATCATCGATGCGCGGCGTTCCGCGATGGCCTGCTGTTTCAGCGGATTCAAGCAGTTGTTCGCCGAGGGTCAGGAGTTTAGCTATGACCTTGACGATCTCGGCCGTTATTATCGCGGTTATGTTGATTTGATGGATCATTGGGAGTCGCTTTATCCGGGGCGCGTTATTCGCGTTGACTACGAGCAGGTCGTCGATGACCTCGAGCCCCAGGTGCGGCGCATGCTCGACTTCCTGGAGCTTCCGTTTGAGTCGGCCTGCGTCGAGTTTCATCGCACCCGGCGCTCGGTTAGAACGGCCAGCTCCGAGCAGGTGCGGCAACCGATTTACCGTTCCGGAATTGAGCAATGGCGAAATTTCGAGCCATGGCTGGGCCAGCTCAAACGCTCGCTTGTCGGGCCGAAGCGCTTTACGCAAGGCAGCAGGTCGGACTGATTGACCCGGCCTAATCCACCAACAAGAACTGGGAAACCGTCGATGGAATCGAAAGCGCATATTGTTGAGAACTGGTTGCCTCGCTACACAGGGACCGAGCTGAAGGGCTTCGGAAAATACATTCTGCTGACCAACTTCGATAATTATGTCGAAAAATTCGCCACCAGCATGCAGGTCGAGATTCGTGGGCGCGATAAGGCAATGCGAAACGCGACTTCTGAGGACATCACGATCATCAATTTTGGAATGGGCAGCGCCAACGCCGCGACGATTATGGATCTGCTCAGTGCGATCAAGCCCAAGGCCTGCCTGTTTCTGGGCAAATGCGGTGGCCTGAAGAAGAAGAACAAGCTTGGCGACCTGATCTTGCCGATTGCCGCCATCCGGGGGGAGGGCACGTCAAACGACTACTTTGCGCCCGAAGTCCCTTCCTTGCCGGCCTTCACTTTGCAGCGGGCGGTATCCTCGACAATTCGTGACAACGGCCAGGATTACTGGACCGGCACGGTTTACACCACCAACCGGCGGGTCTGGGAGCACGACAAGTCGTTTAAGAAATATCTGCGCCAAACCCGCTGCATGGCAGTTGACATGGAGACCGCAACCATCTTCATTACCGGGTTCGCCAACCAGATTCCGACCGGCGCGCTGCTGCTGGTTTCAGACCAGCCGATGATACCGCAAGGCGTCAAAACCGATGCCAGCGACCGCGTGATCACCCAGAACTATGTCGACATGCAGCTCTCAATCGGTGTCGACGCGTTGCGCGAGATCCGCGATGAAGGGCGGTCGGTTCGGCACCTGAGGTTTGATTAAGCCGGAGTAAAACAAACCCGTTGGATCAAGCGAAAGCGGCACCGTCGAGGTCGGTCCGCAGCCGTCTATTGCGGATCCGGGGTTGTCAGCTTGTGGCGGCGGCGACCCGCGAGCTGCGGCCGATTCCTTCATGTTGAAAGCCGAGAGCCGCGAGGTCGCGCGGGTCGTAGATGTTGCGGCCATCGAAGATGACTGGCTGCTTGAGACGATCGCGAATCACTTCGAAATCAGGGCTCCAATACGCCTTCCACTCGGTGATCACAGCCAGCGCATCGGCGCCGGCAAGTACCTCGTAGGGATCGCTGCATAGCGTCAGGTCAACCCGCTCGCCATAGATTCGCCGGGTTTCGTCCAGGGCCCTGGGGTCGTGGGCGCGAACCTTGGCGCCGGCTTCCCAGAGGGCCTCCATCAACACGCGCGAAGGCGCTTCGCGCATGTCATCGGTCTCGGGCTTGAAGGCTAGACCCCACAATGCGATGGTGCGACCGCTCAGGTCGCTGTCGAAGTGCCGCCTGATTTTCTCGAACAGCCGCTGCTTCTGTTGCTGGTTGACCGTTTCGACGGCCTGCAGAATGTGCGCAGGATAGCCGTGGTCGATGGCGGTTCGAGCCAGGGCTCGAATATCCTTGGGGAAGCATGACCCCCCGTAACCGACGCCTGGATAGATGAAGTGGTAGCCGATTCTCGGGTCCGAGCCAATTCCGATTCGGACCCGCTCGATGTCGGCACCGACATTTTCAGCGATATTGGCCAGTTCGTTCATGAACGAAATCTTGGTCGCAAGCATTGCATTGGCAGCGTACTTGGTCAGCTCGGCTGAGGCAATGTCCATGCTCACGATCTTCTCGCGATTGCGGTTGAAAGGCGCGTACAAATGCCGAAGCTGGTCTTCCGAGTGCGGATCGTCGACGCCGATGACGATGCGGTCCGGCGCCATGAAGTCCTTGATCGCCGCGCCCTCTTTTAAAAATTCCGGATTGGACGCAATGCGTGGCCGAAACGGCTCCGCCTGGGTCTGACGGATTGCCTCACGCACCCTGTCGGCGGTGCCCACCGGGACCGTCGATTTGGTGACCACGAGTTGCGATTCTGTGAGCGTGCGTCCAATGTCCCGCGAAACCGACAAAACCGCGCGTAAATCGGCTGATCCGTCGACATCAGACGGCGTGCCAACCGCAATAAACAAGATCTCGCCGTGTCTGACCGCGTCGTCCGCCTGGGTGGTGAACCGCAGTCGGCCGGCTTCATGGTTGCGTCGCGCGAGACTTTCCAGGCCAGGCTCAAAGATCGGAATTTCGCCACGCTTCAGCGCATCGACCTTGTCCGGATCGATGTCCATGCAAAGCACATGGTTGCCGACCTCAGCCAGGCAGGCACCGGTTACCAGGCCGACATAGCCTGTTCCGAAAATACTGATGCGCATAACTCAATCCGTTTTTGAAAATCGCTGAACGATGTTGTTTACGGTAACCCTGGAATGTTGCAATCCCGTTGTGGCCGCGGTCGTTGACGCAGCCGGGTGGTATTGGGAGAGACTTCATGACCGGGTTAGCGTCTTAAAGCCCGGTCATAAAGGATTTGTACAAGAGCCGCCGTGTCAGTGTGAACCCGGCTTATTCACCACCCGGTCGTCGCAGTAGATCGGATGGTGAATAAGCCGGGGTGAAATGCCTTGATTCAATCGGAAAGCTCGAGGTCGGTCATCATGGCCTTGAGGAATCGTGCGGCTTCGCCACCGGTGCAGACCCGGTGATCGAAAGTCAGCGAAAGCGGAAGGCTGCGGTGGACCTCAAGCCCGCCAAGCACCGGCACGACTTCGTGACGCAAAACACCGGCGGCAACGATGGCGACGCACGGCGGGTTGACGATCGGTGTGGCGTAGCGGCCAGCGAATACGCCAAAATTCGACAGCATGATGGTGTAACCGGTGAGATCAGCCGGGGGTATGGAGCGACCCTTAACATTTTCGCGCAGGCGATTGATTTCATCGCGCATCTGCTGCCGATCCGATGAATGAACGTCGCGCAGCCGCGCCACGAACAGGCCATCGGGCGTATCCACGGCCATTCCCACATGCATGGTCTTGTGCACCATGCGAACATTCTGCTCATCGTCATACCAGGCGTTCAGGCCCGGCTCAGCGCGAGCCCCGGCCCAAAGGGCGCGCAACAGCCGAACCGTGATGTCTTCGCGTGGCCGCCAGGCATGGATGTCGGCATCGTCCATGATCGTGGTCGCGACCACCCGAGCATGCGATTCGCTCATGGCGCGGGCCATGGTACGTCGCGTACCGCGCAAAGGCTGCCAGTCGCCGCCGGCCGTTTCCGGGGGGCTGGCGCGCTCGCCGGAAGCCGGGGATTGCGAGGTGCTTGCCGGTTCGGTGTTTTCCCCAGCAGATCGGCTTTTGGCCGGTGCCGCTGCAGCCGGAGCCGCTGCAGCCGGCTCCGGACCGCGTTCGGCTGCTCGGCGGATGTCGGCCGAACTGACCGTACCTTCCGGCCCGGTCGCTTCGACGTTCGAAAGATCGACTTTGAGCTTGCGCGCAAGCGCGCGCACGGCCGGCGTCAGGCGCACGCCGCCGATGCTCGAATGGGTTTGCTTGACCACCTCGTCGGAGGTCGTGACATTGCCGACCACGGTTCCGGTATCGGCCCGCTGCTCACCGGCCTGGCCGACATCGTCATCTGCGGCCGGCTCGTCCGGCGGCTCAGAATCATCACCGGATGCCTGTCCGGTCTGTTCTGATTCTCCCGTATCGAAGCTTACCAGCGCAGCGCCGGTCTTGATCACATCGCCGGCCTGGCCATGAAATTTCGCGACCACGCCATCGTAAGGCGAGGGCACTTCAACGACGGCTTTGGCCGTCTCCATCGAGACGATCGGATCGTCGATCTTGACCACATCGCCCTCGGCGACCAGCCATTCGACAATTTCAGCATCCGGCAAGCCTTCTCCAAGATCGGGCAAATTAAACGTTTTCATTCGAACTCCATGGTTTCGCTAGCCGCCTGCACGATGCGTTAGGCACGGCTGGGCGAGGATGGAATCACAGTGCGAATGCCGGGAAAATGGGCCCAGGTAGCCTCGTTGCTATCGGAGTGATGCTCGGGTGCGTGGATACCGCCGCCCCAGGGCGTTCTGACCACCATTGGGCAGGTCAAACGGCCGCGAGTCCGATGCCTCAGGCGTCCGGCATGATTCACGATGTGGTCGACCATCGGATACATGAAGCCTTCAAACTGGGCTTCGGCAACCGGCCTCATGCCTTGCGCTGCCATGCCCACGCACATGCCGGCAATCATTACTTCGGCCAGCGGCGTGTCGAGCACGCGGTCATCGCCGAAGCGTTGCTGAAGCCCGGCCGTGGCACGGAAAACGCCGCCGTTGACGCCGACATCCTCGCCAAACACGACCACCGTCGGATCATGTTCCATTTCGTAGGCAAGCGCCAGCGTGACGGCCTCGACAAGGGTGATCTGAGCCATCAGTGCTGACCTCCTTCGCGTGCAAATTTTCGCGCAATATCACGTTGTTCTTCAAGGTGATGGGGCAGATTTTTAAACATATAGTTGAACATGGTGTCGACCGGCTGTGGATCGTTGTTAACCTGCTCCTGGTATTCCTCGACGGCGGCCTGCACGCGCTTGGCGCACTCGGCCAGCAATTCCTCTTCCTTGACCTGGTCCCAGAAGCCTTGGTCGAGAAGATAGTTGCGAAGCCGCCCCAGCGGCTCTTTCTTCCAGGCCTCATCGACATCATCCTGAGGACGGTAGCGGCGCGCGTCATCGGCAGTGGTGTGATCGGAAAGCCGGTAGGTCATCATCTCGACGACCGATCCGCCCCGGCCCTCGCGCGCCGCGGCAATCGCCTTGTCCATGACCCAACGGGATGTAATCAAATCGTTGCCGTCGACCTGGACCGAGGCCAGGCCACCGGCGATGCCTTTCTGGGCCAGCGTACGGGCCGTGTTTTGTTTTTCGCGCGGCACCGAAATGGCCCATTGGTTGTTGACGATAACCAGCACCAGCGGCAGCTTCCAGGCGCTTGCGGCATTGATCGCCTCAAGGAAATCGCCCTTTGACGAGCCGCCGTCGCCGACCACGCTGACTGCGACACGCGGCTGGCCATGCAACTTGTAGGCCAGCGCGGCACCCGCGGCATGCAGGCATTGCGTGGCAATCGGTACGCTCCAGGGGAAATCATGCCGGGGTCCGGAAAAGTCATTGCCGCGCTCGTCGCCGCCCCAATACATTAAGACCTCCGACATCTTGACCCCGCGGCAGAACTGGGCACCGTACTCGCGATACATCGGCGCGAAACAATCCTCTTCACGCATGGCCGAGCCGATCGCGATGTGTGCAGCCTCGTGACCGAGGCACGAAGCATAAGTGCCGAGTTTGCCGGTGCGCTGCAAGGCGATGGATTTCTTATCGAAAACGCGGGTCAGCGTCATCAGCCGATACAGGCTGGTCAACTGCTTGACATCGCGCGCCAGCGCTGGAATCTGAGCCCCTTCGATCAATTTGCCATCGGTATTCAGAAACTGAAAATAGTCGACCTTGAACGAGGCAATGGTTGCCGCCATGGAAAAACCTCATTATTAATGATGAGTGAATTGATTTTTGTTGTCGATTTGATGGTGAACACCCATGTTGGCCACCGCGCTGAATTCGACGCCAGCGTTCCATTATAACCGCGCATCGACGCAGGCGGCCCGAAGGTTATTGCCAATCGCAGAGCCGCCGGACGTCCGGGCACAAGGCCCGGAGCGCCGTTACCCCCGCGTAATTGACCACCCCTCGGTCACGCGGTGCCGCCAGGTGCCGTGGTTGGGGCGTTTCGCGACCGAGAATGCGCTGCAAGCGTGCTCGCCTGTCCGGTGAGGATGCGTGACCGGGCAAAACGCCGCAGACGCGGAACCTGGCTGGGGCCGCCGCAGTCGTTCGAGTGGTGAATCAGTCGGGGTTACACTGGGGTTTCCCGAAGCGAGTGCAGGATCATCATGAGCGACACCGGACATCCTGAAAGACCGAACCCGACACGCGGCCTGGAGGAGGGTATTCATACCGACCTGGGCGAACGCATGGACTACCAGGGCTATCTCGGACTCGAGCGTATTCTTTCGGCCCAGCAGCCGCTGAGCAAACCGCAGCATCACGACGAGTTGCTGTTCATCATCCAGCACCAGACCGCCGAGCTCTGGTTCAAGCTGATTATCCATGAGCTCGAGGCGGCGATCCAATACCTGGCCACTGACGACCCGGGCCCGTGCCTGAAGATCCTGGCCCGAGTCAAACTGATCCAGCAGCAACTGTTCGAGCAGTGGGCCGTTCTCGAAACGCTGACGCCGAGCGAATATCTGGAGTTTCGCCATGTGCTGGGTTCGGCCTCGGGCTTTCAGTCATACCAATATCGCTGTGTCGAATTCCTGCTTGGAAACAAGGAGCCCGAACTTATGGCAGTGTTTCGCTACCGGCCCGAGGTTTATCAAAAGCTCGAGCGAATTCTTGCGGCACCATCGATCTTTGATGCATTTCTGAGCTATCTCGGCCGCAAGGGCATGGCGATACCGCCTGAATGCATCGAGCGTGACTGGACCCAACCACACCGCTTTTCGAGCCCGCTGGTCGACGTGCTGGTCGAAATCTATCGCGATACCGAGCGTTACTGGTCGGAATACGCCTTGTGCGAGCGATTGGTTGATGTCGAGGAATCGTTCCAGCTATGGCGCTTTCGCCACCTGAAATCGGTCGAGCGCATTATCGGCCACAAAACCGGTACCGGCGGCTCCAGCGGCGTTGGATTCCTGGAAAAGGCGGTCGCGCATCGCTTTTTCCCGGAGTTGTTGGAAGTTCGCACGCGCCTGTGAACCCGTCTTATTGACCCCCTTCGGTCACGAGGCGCCGTGGCTGGGGCGTTGCGCGACGATACGCACCGGGGAAGCGCACGCGCCTTCCCGCGGAGGATGCGTGACCGAGCGAAACGTCCCGGACGCGGGGCATGCAGGGGCCACAGTCGGTGGGCTGTTGAATACGCCGGGCGTATTCGCCAGCCGGCCTACTATGCAATAATGAAGATTCTGAGTCGGCGAGTCGGCTCACTCAATTCGAATAATAACGGGGTTGAAAAAATGAAAACTGTCCAGTCACTTTCCAGGCTTTTCCTTTTTGCACTGCTGGTCGCCGGGGCATCGGCAACGTCGCTTGTTCAGGCCCAGACGGTTAATGTCCCGGGCCTGTCCGACGATGTCACGGTCTATACCGATGCCGAAGGCATCCCGACCATTGTCGGCGGTACCGAGCGCGATGTCACCTTCGTGCAGGGCTACCTGCACGCGCGTGATCGTTTCTTCCAAATGGATTTTC